>JBBRUI010000293.1:0-5617 GCA_038247945.1 Bacteroidota bacterium
CGACTTCGTATTGCTTCTCGTATCACCTGCATCAGTGCGGCGGTGCATGTGCAGGTGAAGAGGCGGCGGAGTCTTATAATTTGCGTGTAGAGGACGCGTTTGCCGAGCGGCGAATCAAAGCGTGGCCGTTTAACGGCGGAGTGGTTATCGAAGAACGCAATCCGATAACGAATGAAGGCGATGCGTTCCTGATCGACCACTGGTGCCTGATTGCCAGCTACAAATTTTCCGAACTCGGGCAGACGGAACTTTTCAAAGGAGTACACCGGTTTGATTATGATGCATACAAGATTCTCGTTCGCTACATGTTGAATCCACAGAACAGGCGCAGCATCAAACAAATCCCGCTCACCGAGTTGTACGGCGCTGCCGAAAATTATGAGAGAATGGACTGATGGCTGATTCCGATCCGCAACCCCGCCTTGAACTTTCATACCCATGCGAATGGCCGTATGTTCTGATCGGGTCGGACGAGGCCGAGCTTCGCTCTGCCGTTAAGAATATCGTGCAGAACCGCACGCACACGATTACGTTGTCGAACACAAGCGCACAAGGAAAATACGTATCGCTCAAAGTGCTGGTGGTTGTGCGCAGTGATGAAGACCGCGTTGGCATATTTGAAGCATTCAAAAACAGTCCCGCAACAAAGGTGGTAATCTGACCATGAAACACTTTTTCATTATTGCAATGTGGTTTGTTCTTGTTCGATCGTCTCAGGGAGAACAGCCTGATGCTCGGGCGATTAAAGGAGTTAAAACTTCTGTCGCCGCGTTTGTTGATTTTTTTCCCGAAGGTCCGGTGAACTCTCCCGCATTGATAAAGAGCGTGAATGAACTGGAACAGCAGTTCGGAAAACTGAAAGCAAAAAACGAGGCGGGCTACAACGTGCGGCAGTTTTTTCTAAACGGTGGGAGTGAAGCTTGGGTCGTCCGTGTTGCCGGGAGAAAGCAAGCGTCGACGATCGTCGGAGATTCGTCTGCTGGAACGGGACTTTATGCTTTAGATGGGGTTGATATAATAAACCTCCTGTGTTTGCCTCGTGCGAGTAACAGGAGCGAAGCGCTGAAGTTGCTGAAAGCGGGCGGGGCATATGCCGGGAAGCGGCGGGCTATTCTCATCATGGATGTTCCGAAGAATGTAACGAGCATCCAGCAAATCACTAAATGGGTTTCATCTTTGCCGGCGTTCCAAAATGTTGCAATGTATTACCCCGGAATTAAAACCGCGGAACAACCGGCGGGCATGAGTATAACGGGAACTTTGTCCGGCATTATCGCGAGAATTGACACGCAGTACGGGATCTGGAAGGCACCGGCCGGACCCGATGCATGGTTCGCAAACGTTTCGGGATTTGAACATGAAGTTTCGGGAGAGGATGGTCTGGCACTCACTGCCGTAGGTGTGAATCCGCTTCGAACAGTCCGGGGTGGTACCCGGCTCGTTTGGGGAACGCGGATTCGAACCAATGATCCCGATTGGAAGTACTTGCCTGTGCGGCGACTCGCCTTATATATAGAAGAGAGCGTCGGGCGCGGAACACGCTGGGCAGCAACTCAACTCAACAACGATTCACTCCGGGCGCAGGTGCGTCTTTACACGAACAACTTTATGCAGAATCTCTTCCTGAAAAAAGCTTTGTTGGGAAGTAAACCGTCCGAGGCGTATTTTGTCCGATGCGACAAACAAACAACGACGCCGGAAGATTTGAATAAGGGTATGTTCACTATTCAGATTGGGTTTGCTGCCGTAAAGACAGCGGAATTTCAGATTGTTAGAATTCATCAGCACGCCCGGCCGGCACGCTAACATTCTTTGCGTGTCCGTTGAGGATAAGTACTTTACTACACCTACTTCCGTTCCTAAAAGTCCAGACGAAAACCTATGAAAAAGAAAACCACCAGGTCGCCAAGACACCAAGAAGTTCCGGTTCTTCTCTTTTTGTAGTTTTTTCATTCAATTTTTACTTGGTGTCTTGGCGACTTGGTGGTTAATTTTCTATCCCAGGCTTTTCAACCAAATTTCTAATCTTTTTAAGGTGATAAAATGATAATGCCGTTAGGCGACGACAACTCTGACCGCGCATCCACGCCGGTTGTCAACTACGCTCTCATTGTGGTGAACATTCTTGTTTTTGTGTTCTTGCAAGGCATGGGTTCCAACGACAAGTTCACGTACGCCTTCTCCACAGTTCCGCAAGAGATTACGACGGGAGTTGACATAGATAAGACAGTAAAGTTGGTGGATAAGGATTCTGGAGAAATTCTTGCGGCGATAGACTTACAGCCCACACCGATTTCCGTGTACATAACGCTGCTCACCTCCATGTTCATGCATGGCGGCTTCGCGCATATTGCCGGAAACATGTTGTACCTTTGGATATTCGGCGACAATTTGGAGGATAGGATTGGCCATGCGCGTTATCTGATGTTTTATCTCGTCACGGGTGTTGTTGCTTCGCTCTCACATGTATTTGCAACCGTTGCGTTTGACGGTAACCCGTACATACCGAGTCTTGGGGCCTCGGGTGCAATCTCCGGAGTGCTTGGCGGCTACTTGCTTCTGTTTCCCCGAAAGCGCGTGCGCGTGCTTATGTTGAATATGCTGACTGAAGTCCCTTCAATTGTTGCTATTGGTTTGTGGTTCGTGTTTCAGATTGTCAGCAGTCTGGGCACAGCACGCGGCCAGGCGGGTGGCGTGGCCTATGGCGCGCATATCGGCGGGTTTATTGCGGGACTTGTTCTTGTAAAATTTTTTGCGGCCGGAAGGAGAGCTCCGGATTTTGTACGATGAAAAATCCGAAAGACGCTGCACAGAAAGTGAAATCCGATCTTGAATTTATTTCGTATTATGATTACGAGTAGGCGGTGTCAAAACATTCAGGATGGGAAAAGAATATGGTTTCCTTCATTTTAGCAGCAATGCTGTTCGTTAGCGGACCACAGAAAGGAAAGGAGAGTCATTTGGAGAAGGCAACATTCGGTGCGGGATGCTTCTGGTGCGTTGAGGCTGTTTTTCAAAGAATTGACGGCGTGAAATCTGTTGTGCCGGGCTACGCCGGTGGAAAGAAAGAAAATCCGACCTACAAAGAAGTTTGTTCGGGCAACACCGGTCATGCCGAGGTAGCGCAGATTACATTCGATCCGTCAAAAGTCTCGTTTGAAAAATTGCTGGACGTGTTCTGGCAGGCTCATGACCCAACGACTCTGAATCGCCAGGGCGCCGATCAGGGAACACAATACCGTTCTGCAATCTTTTTCGAGAATGCAAATCAGAAACAGAGTGCAGAGAAATCAAAAAAAGAGGCGCAGCAGGATTTCGACGATCCGATCGTTACTGAAATTCAACCTCTTGTAAAATTCTATGAGGCCGAAGACTATCACCACAACTATTATAATGAGAACCAGTTTCAACCGTATTGCCAGTTTGTTATCAAACCCAAACTGAAAAAACTAAAGCTGGACAAATAACCCGGTATAAAAGGGCGAGCCAGTCTCGCCCTTTTGTTTATTGCTCAAACCTCACTGGGGATATAAATACCTTCCAACTCCCCATATATTCCGCGATAATTTGCTCTCACATTAATTTTCTGAATCACTTGATAGTTGCTGCATGTTGTGGTATTATATCGAAGCGTTTCGATAAATATCCATAGCATATCCAGTGCATCACCTGATAAATGGCTGGTTTCAAGCAATAAGCAAGTTTTTCAAGTTCATTTCTCATAATCGCTTCGATACAATGCTGATTTTCGGAAAAGGTCATTGAAAAAAAGAGCAACAATCAGCGATGTAGCCAAACAGGCAGGGTTGTCTCTTTCAACCGTTTCTCTGGTCATCAACAACAGCGGTTATGCCAGTGAACAAACCCGGCAAAAAGTGCTCAGGGTTGTTGAAGAGCTTTCCTACCATCCAAGTCGCGCCGCGAAGGGTTTGGCATCGAAGAAAAGCGGCAATATCGGCTTCATAGTTTCTGACGATCACTTCTCAAGGCTCGAACCCTTCTATACAAGAATTTTTCTTGGGACTGAGTTCGAGGCCCGACCCCACAACTATTACATTCTTCTCACGACAGTCGAAAATCAATTCCGGGAGCCCGACTCCATTCCTCGCTTCTTGCTGGAAAGAAATGTAGACGGAGTGATTATCGCAGGTAAGTGTCCGGGTAAATTGGTGGACTACATTGATCGTCTTGATATCCCCATCGTGCTTGTTGACTATACGTTTCCCCGCAAAAGATTTTCCTCTGTGCTGATTGATAACCGGAAAGGCGCACACGCGGCAGTCGAACATCTCATCGAGACCGGCCACAAAGATATCGGATTTATCGGCGGCGACATAACGCATCCAAGTATTGCCGAACGTTTTCTTGGTTACAAAGAGACCCTTTTTGAGCACGGCATTGCACCCGATCCACGCCTGTACATAACGGATGAAGACGATACGACTATGCGCAACGGCGCCAATGCAGCGCGCCGCATATTCGATGGAGAAAAAAAACCCTCGGCGATCTTCGCTGCCAACGATGCGATGGCCCTTGGATGCATTCAGTTCGCAAAACAACGCGGCATTGATATTCCGAACGATCTCTCGCTGATAGGATTTGATGACATTGAGGCAAGCGTGCACATGGAGCCCCCGCTCACGACCGTCAAAGTTTTCAAAGAGGAGATGGGGGCGCTCGCCGTTCAACGACTTGTCGATGTCATCAAAACAAAATCGCTTTCGATAGTTAATACGTATGTCCCGGTTGAATTGATCGTTCGGAGCTCGACCCGAAAAACCATTTTGGGCGGCGGTTCTGCCGAGCCCCGAAATTCTGTTTCATCTGTAGCGTCGTAGCAAGGGTTCCCTTCCGCATGCTTTATGTATGCGGAATCGAAGTTTCTAATCCACGTTTCATACACCAATACAAAAGGAGGTGCACGATGAGAAATCATACTCGCGTGCTCATTTCAACATTTCTTCTGCTCTGTGCAGTTGTCGCATTCGGGCAGAACACAAACGTACTGCCCAACGGCGGTTTCGAAAGCGGAAAGCCATCGTTGTGGAACGCTGAAGCGGGAGCAAGCGGCGCCACACTGACCTGGGCTTCAGATCAGGTGTACGGGGGAACCCGTTCATTGAAGATCGTAAAACCGGCGACCGGTTCAATGGCTCGCTGGATGTCCAAGAATATGGTCCGCTATTGGGTTGATAATATTCCCAAGAACGTCGATATCAAACTCGGCGCATATGTCAAGACGAGCGGTGTGAACACAGCTCCGGCGAACGATGCAGCCCGCTGGCAGTTGAAGTTCTGGTTCTACGATACACTCGGTGCGCTCATTGGCGGGCAGCCGTTCCCTCTTAATTTTGACCAGACAATTGCGACACGCGATTGGTATGCAGATACGAATGGCGTTGGAACAGTAAATCTTCCCGTGAATGCTTATCGCATGATGGTCTCCGTTGAAGGCGGAGCGAATGCGACAGGAACCGTATGGGCCGATAACTTCATCCACGTTGGCCGCGCCAGCGCATGGGCGGGACAGAACTGGAATGGATTTGCCGATGCAGATTCGGGATGGCAATACTGGATTGCACCGGATGGTGGCAATGATGGACGTTCCTACTTCCCC
>JBBRUI010000294.1:0-5612 GCA_038247945.1 Bacteroidota bacterium
ACGGCGTTGCGAACATCGGCGATCGTAACGCCGTAGCCTTTCATCTTCTCCGGATCGACATCAACCTGATATTGGCGCACATATCCGCCGACCGAAGCGACTTCAGCAACGCCTTGCACTCCCTGCAAATTCAACTTCACATACCAATCCTGAATTGCGCGCAGTGTGCCGAGGTCTTGCTTCCCTTCCACCGTGTACCAGAAGACGTGACCGACGCCTGTCCCATCGGGACCAAGTTGCGTCTTCGCGCCTTGCGGCAACGAAGACTGAACCGTCGCGAGTTTTTCGAGAACGCGGGTTCGTGCCCAATACAAATCCGTTGACTCGTTGAAGATGATGTAGATGAACGCCATCCCGAACATCGACTGAGCGCGGATAGCATGAACTTCCGGAACACCCTGCATCGCAGTCACGAGCGGAAATGTAATTTGATCTTCCACCAATTGCGGTGAACGACCCATCCACTCGGTGAAGACAATAACCTGGTTCTCCGACAAATCGGGAATTGCATCAACAGGTGTGTGCATCACCGCCCAAATTCCCGCGCCAATTACGAGCAGATACGCGACAATGACGATGAAACGATTGCGCGCGGAAAAGTCTATTATTCTCTCTATCATGACTTACCTCGCCTCAACAATAATTTTCCCATGAAGCATATTCATTCCGCAAGAGAACGGAATCTCTCCGGTTTCTGCCGGTGTAAAGTCAATTGTTGTTTTCGCAAACGCTGCAAGCTTTCGACGAATGCCGAGCTTCTCGATAACAAGTTCATCGCTGCATCTGGAGTCTTCCTCGCGGTCGAAGACGAGTTTTACGGGTTTGCCAACCTTCACACGGATCGTGTTTGGAGTATATCCATCCTTTACGAGAATTTGTACTTCATGCACACCTGTGTCATGTGCGGAATGGTCTTCCGCTGAAGTGGAACTGGTGCGCTTCGATTCTTCCGGACGTGCGCTTGAAGTCGTTGCATGTCCGGCGTGCGGGTCGGTGGCAGTAGGTTGTTGCAACGCGCTTTCCGAATCCAACAAAAATCCTCCGGTCTCGACGACGAGTTCTCCTTCCTGAAGTCCGTCGAGAATTGCCGTAAATCCCTGGTCAGCAGAAGCAATTTTCACATCCCGCGGCTCGTACATGTTCTCTTTCACTTCAACCCACACAAGTGTCCGTTTGCCGGTTGCGATAATTGCCGACGTCGGAACGACCAGCGCGCTTACCCTCGGCACTGCGATAGTTGCACTGACATAACTGTTCGGCTTCAATTTCGATTGACGGTTTGCGAATTCCGTTCGGACACGAATCGTTCGCGTTTCGGGATTCACGACAGGATCGATGAACACAACTTTGCCGCTGAACTTCTCGGAAGGATATGACTCCACACTGACTTCCACTTTTTGTCCGGGCTTTACAAATCGGATATCTTTCTCATACATATCGAGATAAATCCACACGGTTGAAAGGTCGGCAACATCAAACATGTCCTCACCGGTTGCCGCGTAATGTTGCGGGTCAACACTTTTCTTCACAACTGTACCACTCACCTGCGAATAGATTGTCACGATGTAATTCACTTTGCGTGATTCGCGCAGTCGCGTGACTTGCTTTTCCGTAAATCCCCATTGAAGAAGTTTTTGCTTTGATTGCTCCAGCATTTGTTCGGCGGAACTTGCAAACGTCTGCTCACCTTTCGTTGCTTGCTCATACGAATCGAGTGAGAGCAGATATTCTTGTTGCGCAGAAACGGCTTCGGGACTGTACACATCGGCAACAGGATCGCCCTTGCGGACTGTCTGTCCCGTGTACGAGATGTAGAGTCGTTCCAAACGTCCGGGGAACCGCATGCTGATGTGGCGATAATTTGGCTCTGCATAACTTACAACGCCGACCGCATCGATGCTTCTGTTGATGTTACGGCGTTCCGCTTTCACAGTCGAAACGTTTGCCATGACGCGTTGCGTCGGCGAAAGGCTAACGGACTGAAGGGCGGCAAGATCCTTCACGTCGATGTCTTTGGCTTTTGTTTTCTTGACCAACGCCATGCCGCAGACGGGGCACGCACCCGGACGATCCGACCTCACCGATGGATGCATCGGACATGTGTAGTACGATTCTTCTTCGTGTGCCTGCGTTGATTCTTGCTGACCTTCGTCCGCGTAAACGGGCGTCCGTTCCATCCCCATCGGAGATTTTCCCGGATGATCGCTTCGGTCGCCGGGCAGCATCGAATCTGTCCAGTACAAAATCTTCCGTTCCGGTTTTGAGGGAAACACTCTCGGATAGATCATTACGCCAGCAACTATGAGAACCACAAGTGACGCGATACCAATGATGAGTTTACTTTTCATCTTCAATTCCTTTCGTTTCGAATTTCAAAAATTCCGGCGTAGCCGACTTCTCGCTTCAGCTCGGCAACCGTTTGCTCGAATTGCATCCGCAGCATCAGCTTCTCCATCGAAAGCTCGACGAGCATACGGTATGAATCAATCAGCATCAGAAAATCCGTTCTGCCCGTTTGATACGCCATCAGGCTCGCTCGCAACGCTTGCTGCGATTGCGGGACGATAACCCGCGTGTAGTTTTCCGATTGCTTTCGGAGCGATTCCGCTTTCAGGTACAATTCGTCGACTCCGGAACGGACCATATTGCGGGAGTTCTTCAAAGTCTCACGAGATTTTTCAATGGAGATGTTCGCTTCTTCAACCATCGCACCGGTTCTGCCGAGGCTCCAGGGCATGAACGGAAGATTGATGCCGGCAGAAACCGTCCACCCCCGAAAGTCCTCAAAAGGCCGCCGTACGTACTCAATGCCGATTTTGAAATCGGGCAAGTATTCTTTCTTCGCCAACGAAAGCATCTTCTCGCTCTCTTCAACCGAAAGCGAATCATGCAGCAGCATACCGCGATAGCGTTGTGCAAGATATTGCAGCGTGTCCTGGGTCGGAAGATACAAGTCTCCCTCCGGCTTCGCAGCAATTCCGAGTGTATCGCCGGGCGGACGGTTCAACAATGCGACAAGCATGGATTTCATCGCAAGCTCTTGCTGACGAAACGTTGTGAGTTGATTATCGAGTTTCGCAATCTCGACGAACGCCTTCAGCACGTCTTGCTGAGAAGTCTCGCCGACGCCGTAGCGGGTTTGCGCAATCTTGGTGAATTGTTGGAGAAGCCTTGCATTCTCGCGGTTCAACATCAATGATTGCTGGGCGAACCAGAGCTCGAAGTACGTTGAACGGAGTTTCGCCAATATTTCGTTCGCCTTCTCCATATGCTCATGATGCGCATGCTCGGCCTGAATCTCTGCGACGTCACTTTTGATTGAGAGCTTTCCCGGAAAAGGAAACATCTGCATCAGCTCAATCTTCTGCATCATCGATTCATTCCAGCGGAAGCCCGGCATTTCCTCGCGCATATATGTCAACTCCGGGTCAGGAAGAACACCGGCTGAACCGACGCGGGCATCCATCATCTCACGATTCAATTCGAACGCCTTCATCTCAGGATTATTTCTTAATGCCTCCCGGACAAGATCATTCAGACGAAGCGTATCGCCGGACTCCTGAGCAAAGAGTTGCAACGGCAAAGTGAACAGCAAAACAAAAATGTATTTCATTGAATTTCCTCAGACGGAGAATCGTCGTCATGGTGAGCGAAGTCGAACCATGACAGGCGCAGAACAGGCTTCGACTACGCTCAGCCTGACGCTTGCTACTTATTGCGAGGAAATATTAAATCAGAAGGGAGGAAATGAGAATGGGAATGTCGAGACTTCTTGGCGGTGAAGTGTCTGAAGAGAGTACGGATTGGGGATTACTGATTACGGTCTGCGGAAGAAGGACCGGGACAAGAACAGCGAAGAGTTTTACTGTATCAAATGAGTGCTTCTGTGCCTGAAGAAATTCGTTCTTGTTTCTGTCGGAAGCATATTTCGTTTCGCAGCAGGATTTATCAACTGCATTTGTGAATCGTGACGTACCAGTGGACGATCCATCGTCGCATCCCATACACGCCGATGAGTCTGAATACTTCATCATCGGGCATGAGGCCACGACAACAGGCAACCCGACGTTGAACGCCGTGAAAATGCCTGCGAGCGCTAATCCGATAATGCGATGTCTGAGAATTGATTTCATCTGTTTATTTGAGACGACGGTTGCTGGCACTACATGATGACCATTCCTGTGCCAAAAGAATTTAGGCGAATACAGACAGAATCACAAGAGGTCTTTGAGCTATTTCCTAAATTTGATACGCTCCTTGCCACATTTAGTGCACAACCTTGATATAGCCCCACCCTTTCTGCTGCTTCTGCACGATTTCATAGATGCCATCCGGTACCGTACCCACTTCTTTCAGAAGCTGGCTCTTCTCCGTTTTATTATTCTTCAGGGCTACTTCACACACCTTGAACGTGATGTTTAGATTTTTCACCGCCTCTTTCACGTCGGCAAGTACTGTGGATTTTTCGGGCATCACTAACTCGAACCCTTTCGCGTACATAACCACTTCCATCTGCGCCTTGGGATTCGACGCCGCTATGCCCTTGATCCATCGCATCACTGCTTTCTGATCCAGGCTGTCTCTGCTCGTTAAGTCAAACACGACTTTGTACGACGCATCTCGACGAGTCGAGTCATCGACTTGTGCACGCATAGACCCAAGGCTCCACACCAACAGCCACACGACAAGAAGAATATTTTTCATGGTTCCTCCTTTTTTACTTCATTGCTTTCCACTCAGTAATTGCATCTTCGTTGATCTTCACAAACTGGTCGTTCTTCGCTTCCATCGCTCTCGCCTTGCTCACTTCTGCCGATGCTATTGCTCCTTTGTAGTCCTTGAGAGCCGCCTGAATCTGGGACTTCAACCGCCAGACCCAGTATGGATTCTTGTTCATCTCAAGCGACTTGTTCACCCAATCAAGCGCAACCTTAAGATCCTTGTTGGTTGTGAAATAATATGATGAAGACTGGAAATACATATTTGCAACGCCGGAGTTGGGATTCTCCATGGACTTTTTGATCGCGGCCATCACTTTCGTATCGACATCAAACTCCATCCGGAACTTCACAACCGTTTTCTCCCATGCAAGCTCAACGTTCGCCGTGTTGATGCCAATATCCGAGATGTTGATCGTGAATGTTTCAACCGGAGTCGGCATGCCCGACGGTTTCACTTTGAAGTTCGCAACATCAGAGGCCTTGTCCCGCGGCGGCCCCTCTTTCGTGTTCTTGTTTATGATGATGGTCCATTCCCGTTCGCCCGGGATCGTGTACAACGCGTAGGTACCTGCAGGCACATCCTGTCCTTCAAGCTTCACCGCATCGCTGAAGGTGAGCGTTGTCGGATCGTTGGCGCCCGTTCGCCACTCCTCGCCGTACGGAAGGAGACCGCCGAAGATTTTTCTTCCCTTCATTCCCGGTCTGGAGTAGGCGACCGACACGTTCATCACTCCGACTTTCTGCTCGATTTTTCCTTTGGGACTTGGCTGCGGAGTTTCAAGCTGTGCGGGCACACTCTGTGCAATAAACACCGACAACGCGACGATCACGAACCAACGTAATGAAGATTTCAACATGTTGAGTACTCCTGACTATTGTTTGTGGAATGAA
>JBBRUI010000295.1:0-5608 GCA_038247945.1 Bacteroidota bacterium
CTGAAGACGCCAAGGTTTTACTTGACCGTGCCAAACAGGAATTGAATCCTGTTGAAACAATTTTTACAGAGCTTAGCCCGGTAGTGGGAACACACACCGGCCCGGGGACTATTGGGTTGGCATTTATATTTGACTAACCAATATTATGCACCGTCCCGCAGGTTTGGCTCGATTATCGCCAGCCTGCGGGGAGAGACGTCATGGATAGTACCTTCTTCTTGAAGTACTGATAACCTACTACAAGATCACAAATGGGATAATACGATTACAATTTACTCAATTGCTATTTCAAAAAGGGTGATGGATGACCATGAAAATCGGCTCAATGCTGGAAAATCGGTATCAGATCGAAAAAAAACTTGGTGAAGGCGGATTCGGTGCCGTGTATCAAGCTATGGATACTCGTTTGAGTGTGCGTTGCGCCATCAAAGAGAGTTTCCTCACAACCGAAGAAGCAATACGTCAATTTAGGCGTGAAGCCGAGATGCTGGCGAGATTACGCCATCCCAACTTGCCGCGCGTGACAGATTACTTCGATACCCCCGACGGCTTATATCTTGTAATGGATTTTGTCGAGGGATATGATCTCGTTACGGTGTTCCAAAGGCATGGGGGACCCTTGCCTGAAGAAAATACCGTGACCTGGATCGGGCAGGTCTGCGAAGCATTGACCTACCTGCACACGCAGAAACCTCCCATTATTCACCGTGACATTAAGCCGCAAAACATAATCATCACCCATGAGGGAGTTGCCATGCTGGTGGACTTTGGCTTGGCGAACATCCATGCTTATCGCAATTTCACTGGGTGCCGTTCGCGGTATAATGATTTTGTATTTCTACTTAGTGCTTGGGTGTTCTGTATGATCTAGCACGCTTCATTGGAAAAGTAGCGAAGACCGTTCACGGGACGTTTCTGTCCAAAACAATCAGCACCACACAGAAGGTTAAGCACCTGCCGTTTTGATACACTCGTTCGCGTCGCGATAGGTGATATCTGTTATAGCTACTCTGAGGAGTCAGAGAAAAGGAGAAAAATGTCGTACACAGCTGAAATCAGTCGAGCAAATCCCTCTTGCTTTCTTTTTGTGATTGACCAATCCGGTTCAATGCAAGATGTGATGGATCCAACCAACGTGCAACAAATGGACGCGCCGGTGAGTGTAGATGGACGAACCTACACACAAACGGCGTCAGGAGACTCGAAAGCAAAAGGCTTATCCGATGCAATCAATCACTGGTTGTTCGAACTCGTTCTCAAATGCACAAAATCTGAAGGTCCCCGTGATTATTATCACATCGGCGTAATCGGATACGGTGCTCAAGTTGGCCCTGCATTTAACGGTTCACTGGCTGGCAAAGAGTTAGTACCGATCAGTGAGATTGCCAACTCACCAGCGCGCATGGAAGATCGTACAAAGAAAGTGTCTGATGGAGCCGGTGGTCTTGTGGATCAAGCAGTGAGATTCCCGATCTGGTTTGATCCTTTGGCAAACAATGGAACGCCGATGTGCGATGCATTGACCCGCGCTCACTCGATTCTATCTCAGTGGGTACCACAGCACATGGCTTCGTTCCCGCCAACCGTCATTCATATCACTGACGGTGAGTCTACGGATGGCGATCCAACGAGTGTCGCTGAGAATATCCGAAAGTTAGCTACCAATGATGGAAATGTTCTCCTCTTCAATCTCCACTTCTCAACCAACAAAGCAAAACCAATTTCATTTCCAGATAATGAAACTGGATTACCCGATCAATATGCACAAATGTTATTCCGCATTTCTAGCACGTTGCCAGACCATATCAGAGAGGGAGCGAAGAAGGATTACCCAGTAACTGAGGGAAGTCGCGGATTCGCCTTCAATGCTGATATTGTCGAGCTCATCAGATTTATCGAAATTGGTACACGTCCGAGCAATCTCCGATAATCAAGGAATGACACTGTGCATGTCTCGCCTCGAGTCCGGTGGTCGCCCAAATTCGGCAACGCGCCCGAAGACTACGAAGATGCTTCTTGCTTAAAACAATCCAATCGAGAAAGAGATGTCATCCGTCTGGCTGTTGCTGACGGAGCAACGGAAGCATCCTTTTCTCGGGAATGGGCGAATTTACTCGTTGATGCATACTGCGCTGGTCAATTCACCAAAGATGTAGTATCGCAACTCCAACAAAAATGGTTGGTGGATGTCGGCGCAAAGTCCTTACCTTGGTATGCAGAGGAGAAATTACAAATGGGCGCGTACTCGTCTCTGATGGGACTTACGTTACACGCGCCCATAGAAGGCGAAGTTGGAAAATGGGAAGCATTGGCAATTGGCGACAGTTGCCTTTTCCAAATCCAACATGATAAATTGATTGTAAAGTGGCCGCTCAGCAAATCTGCTCTTTTCAATAACAGTCCAATCCTACTTTCCACCAAGCCCGAGTGCAATGATGATCAAGATAAGCTAACAATTTTAGGTGAATGGACCCCAGGGGATTTGTTCTTCCTAATGACCGATGCTTTGGCGCAATACTATCTGCAAGCAGTAGAACAAGGCGATTCACCTGCGTCAGTGATTCCCGATTTTTCTTTGCAACCATTTCCAGAGTGGATTGCGGATTTGCGAAGTTCAGGACAAATACGAAATGACGATGTAACGTTGATGCGAGTCTGTGTTGCATAGGTGAGAGCTATATGGCTTGGCCAACACTGCAAGAATACAACGAAGCAATCCAGAACCCTCAAACTGCTTTCGACGACCTGGAATTGAAGGCGGGTAAGCCGGAGCTTGATAAATTAGGCCTGCCCCGGCCGCGAACGGGGCAATTTGCTAGCGTCTATCGGATGAAATGCGCTCAGCGTGATTGGGCTGTAAGATGCTTTAGTCAAGAGGTCAAAGATCAGCAAGAACGTTATAGGGCAATTGACGAATATATTTCACCACCGCTCAACATACCCTACATAGTCGAATTCAATTACATCACCAAGGGAATCTTGGTGAAAGGAAAATGGTATCCAATCCTGAGGATGGAATGGATTAAAGGCGAAGAGATTGGAAAGTATATTGAGCGCAACTTGAACAATGCTTCTGCCCTGAGACAACTTGCAGTTAAATGGGTTGAAATGCTCAAAGGGTTGCAAGCGAACTCAATTGCTCATGGTGATTTGCAGCACGGCAATGTGCTGGTAGTTGGAGACACGCTAAAACTTGTTGATTATGACGGCATGTTCGTGCCTGCTTTGCAGGGAAAACTGAGTCATGAGCTTGGGCAGCCAAATTATCAACACCCTAACAGGATGGAAACCGATTTTGGACTTTACCTCGATAACTTTTCGGCTTGGGTTATTTACGCCTCACTGGTGGCGTTGAGCATAGATCCATCTTTATGGGAAAGAACAAAAGCAGGTGATGATTGCTTACTTTTTCGGAAAGCGGACTTTGAAGAACCGTTGTTATCTCAAACTTTCGGATTACTTATAGGGCATAGGGATCTGAATATCCGAACATTAGCAAGGGTGTTTCGCTCAACGCTCTTTTTTCCGCCTCAGCAAGTTCCCTCACTTAATGGACAAATCCCGCTAGCAACCCAGACTGATACACTCAGCCTTTCCAATCAAAGGGGATGGTGGTCAGATCATGGAAACTCAAACACAAAATCCCAGGTCGGGGCTGAAATATTACCAACTAAACAAGCTTCATCGCTTGCTGCTTCGTGGATTCTTGATTTTGTCAGTCCATCTGAGAATACTAGGGAACGGTTCTTTCGTAACTCTTTTGCGTTCCCCCGCCTTTTTGCTGTTTTGTCAGTGCTTATCTTCCTCATATTCTTGAAAGTGGCTGTGCCTTTTATAGGTTCTTTATACCTGACTGGGGATCCCTTGTATTCTGACATCTTAATATTATTTGGTAGTGTTTTTACCTTTGTTTTAGTTGGATATCTTAACATTATGACTTCAGTTTGGCGCTATCAGAAGGAGCCACCTGTAATTGAAAAACGGAATTTGTTAGCTCGTGAGAAAAAAACACGTGAGCCTTTGGCTGGCTTTGAGAAATTACTAGCAGGATTCGAGAAAACAAAAAATACATTGAAGAATGAAGAAAATCGACAACGAAAAGAACTCGATACTGTCCTAAAACGTTTGCAAGAACAAGAACGCTTGGAACTAGACAATGCGCAGACAGCATACAAGAAAATTATCGCCTCTATTGAATCTCGTCAGAGAACCGTTGACCAAGAAGAAAAGGAAAAATTAGCGAAACTGAACGAGACCATAGGCGTCAGAGTGAATTCCCTAAAGCAGCAAATTGCTTCTGTTACTACATCAGAGGTTAATGAGATTACTAGAGAACTTGCAGCAATTCAGAATCAATACAAAGATGATTATTTGAGAAGGAATTCTATTAATAAAGCGCCCTTACGCGGATTGCAGTATGCTTCCCGGTCTACACTTGAGTCTGCTTTATTAGCATCCGGAATACGCACTGCCTATGACATTTCCTATGCTCGGGTAGACGCGGTACCACAATTCGGACCTAAACGAACTGAGACCCTTGTCCACTGGCGTAGCGAACTTTTGCAAGAAGCTACGAAATTGATGCCTTACGATCTTGCCCCCAACGTGAAAAATGCGATTCGAGCAAAGTACGGGTCGCAGAAGAAATCATTGGATGATCAAAGGGATGTTGAGCAAGAGAAATTCTCTATGGAGGATAGAGTAATTCGAGATCGTTCCAGGATAGCAAAGCAATCCTTAGAACTTGAGCAATCAACAGCACGAGAACAATCAAATCAGAAAGTCCAGGAAATTAGTAAACGACTTGCACAAGAGTATATCAAGCCTACGGGAGCGCTCAACCAATTAGCTGCAGAATTTAGTTCGAAACTCCGAGAAGTAGATGAACAGAGTAAGAAGGTTCGTCAACAGATGTTTGCTGTTTCTTGGCAGAATGCAAAAATTCGCCATGATTATTTGGCGTATAGAAATATATCTTTTTTCAACTATCTTAAGGTTGTGTATTTTGGCTATCATGCCAAGTGAGGTGAAATATGGGTTAGCGGTTTCAGAAAATCTTTCGGCAAGGTCCATTTCGGTCAACTATTAGTAAAAGGGGTATGGTGGATAAGACTCTTTAAAGTTGAAAACTATCAATTTAAGGTGTAGTGATTTGTTATGGTTTAATGGTATACGGGCGTGCACACCCATATACCTGTGAAGGCGTTTGATACTCCAATACCTAGTGCGGACGTTCAAAATTGTAAAACTAACATATCGAAGTCGAAATCACCGATGCCTTCAAACGCGAGATCTGCAAAAAGTACTCCGATGTCAAACGCGGCGCGCGTCCTTTATTGCGTGGCATCGACGAAGAGATCATCGCCCCGTTGACAGACAGGATTATTTCAGGGGAAGTCAAAGCAGGGATGAAAGTGACTTTGCGTGCAACGGGCGAATTGAATTAATACCTTGCGCGAATAAATTGATTCGTTGGCGAAACGTCTCTGAATCGGCTTGGAGCCGTTTTGCCAGTCATGGGCTATAATCGAAAACATGAGTCACAACACTCCTCTGGTGATTGGCATTGCAGGCGGATCAGGTTCTGGCAAGACAACTGTTGTTCAAG
>JBBRUI010000296.1:0-5600 GCA_038247945.1 Bacteroidota bacterium
GATGTGAATGGAGACAACCGAACTTCCCGTGCCCCAATGGATGCCTGTTGTGCCGGCAAGCGCATTGTACCCTCCGTGCCCGTAATTCTCAGCAGTCCGTGGTGAACCGCCGGGTTCGAACAACGAAAACATTGCCCGCAACGCAGCAACACCCCGTTCAAAATATTCCCGCTGGCGGGTAAGTTCGTAATAATGCATCAGCGTTATGGAAAAATATCCCTGGCGTGAATCGCTCCACTCGCCGTCGGTGTTCTGCACGCCGAACCCGCCAAGCAATTCGCACGACAGCCACCGTGGACTCCAGACTTGTTGATACAGATTGAGATAATCCATGATCGCAATGCCTTGGTTCTTGTACACAGGCTTCTTCGTTATTTCGTACAAAGAGTAACACGCTTCCGCTGCCATAAACATTGACAACGTGTTCTGCGGATGTTGCTGCGTGTACGTGTCAAAGAATCCGACAGGCTTGCGCGAGCAGGAGAAAAATGTTTCGTAATCGAACCACCTATTTTCCGGAACTATGGATGTAAAGATGTAGTGCATCGCTTTTTCTGAGGCGAGCAAGTATTCCTTTTTCTTCGTCCGTGCATACAGTTCAGCAAGAAAAAGCGCCGATCCTGCAGTCTCAGCATTCTCATCGGCAAAAGTTTCGGCGGGCAGAAGAGTTTTGGAATGGAACCACGAAGGAAAAATCCCGCCGGGTTTTTGTTTGGCAAGAAGAAAAGCTGCAAAGCGTTTTGTGTAGAGATGAATTTCCTTTTTACGCGACGGCAGAAGATCTGACCATTGCAACAGCCAGTAGTTCGTCCATGCATTGTGCACAACAGCAAAATATTCGCCCTCAGAAATACTTCCCCATTTCTGATCGGGAACCCAATGACCTCCGCTGCTATCAAAATAAAAAATCGACGGCGACAAACCTTCGGTCTGGGGAGCCGATAACGCAAGTTCCAATACACCCTCCGCCTGCTTTTTCAGTCCGCCGTCACCAACCTGTTGGCCGTGAACGTAGATGCCATACGCGGTGCGAAGTGAATTGAACCAGAAATTGAACCACGAATCGTTATCGGCTGCTTTGGGCAGACTGTTGCTCCACGCAAGCCGCCCCTGAGTCAACAGCGTTACAGATTTCCCTTCGTATGTCGCGGGACGGGATATTGTCGGAAGATATTCATACCACGCCTTGTGAATGTATGATGAGAACGGCTCGGACTGCGGACCGATCGGCGACATGAAATTCTGGTGTCCGTATTTGTTCCATTCAAATCTAACTACATCCTGAAATCCCTGACGCAGCGGCGCGGTCGCTGAAGCGTATAGATAGTAACTAAACGACAGCGACGTATCGCGAACGTCGACAGCGAGAGATTCATCGTGCGCGTAGTACACGTGGGCTTTCTTTCGGACCCAGTTCATCAACCCAAAAGAAAAAAACGGTGCAGAGCTTGTCTCAACTTGCAAGTCGGCTGAGGATCTTAACACGCGGTTGATTCCATCAATCGAATGGAGGTCGGGGATGAGCGCCGCGAATATATTTCCTTTTTGCATCATGAAAGCCGGCGAACGAAACGTATGGTCGGCAATGACTTCATCGGCTTCGGGGCGCAGTTGTGGTGTGAAGATAAAATCCAATGGCTTGTAGTCACCGTATTTTTTCCCATCCGGCAGAAAGGAATACGTCGAGAGGAAGTATTGGACCTTCGACTTTCCCACAATCGAATCACGAAGCGTTATGTGGACGAACGGTTCGCCCTTCTTCATCAGAAACATTTTCGTGTATGAGTGGGAACCGGACTGCGTCCTTAACAGGATGGACATCTTCTCGCCGTCCTTTCCAATCTTATCAACGTTCGTTACAGCATTTCCCGTCCCGGTTGCTTTCAACGCAGGGTCGGGACGAATGGAACTGCCGTTCTGAAGCACAAGCTGCCAAGTTCCATCGCCTTGCGCATAGAAAGACTCCCTGTAACTATTTCCATCCTTCGTCAGCACGAGTTTGATTTTTCCATTCTCAATTGACTGTTCGTCAGATTGCAACGCTGTCATCGGTTCGCGCGTAAGCACGATCATTGCCGCAACGACGAAGGACAGAAAGCGATGCTGAACTAAAATCACCGTCTCACTCTCTTGATAATTTTCTGCATGTTGAGGCCGAACATTTTTTTCTTCTCCTCAAACGAACAATGGGTATAGGCCATCCAACCGAATTGCGGAATCGGGTCACGCATCGGCTGGTCAGTTCCAAACAACACACGTTCCGCCCCAACGTGTTTGACCATGAATTCGATAACGCGATACGTTACCGACGTCAGCGTGATCTCGAGATAAACGTTGGGATTCTTCAATGCAATCTCGATCCCGAGGCGTGCATCTTTGAATGACGCTCCTGTATGCGCCATGAGGAACGAAATGTTAGGATAACGAGGCGCAATATCGTTCATCTCAGCAACAACATTTGAAGAAGGATGGATCAACGCGTAGGCGTTCATCCGGTTGCCGTATTCGTACCATGGATCCCAAAGTTTGTCGTTGTACGGAATCAACGTCCGCGGATTATACGGTTTGATGCCTTCCATCTTATACGTCTTGTACACTTTGTGAAGATCTTTCTTCCAGTCTTTAACGTATTGCGGCTGAAGCGCAGCATAGCCGTGATAAAATCCGGGATACCGCTTCATTGCATTCCAGACAATCTTGTTGCCTTCTTCATAGTCCGTCCACACGGCAAGGAATCCGCTGACACAGATTGCATCGATGCCCATGAGCTTGGCGCGCTCGTACATGCTTTTGTCATCACCGTACATGGATTGAACGAACCCCATCCCCGCCGCGCCATCGTGCGTCATGTGCGCGTGACTGTCAATGACAAGGTTCTTGAGAGGCTTGCCGGCTTTTGCGAGTTCAAGTATCGTATCGCCCTTCTTCTTCGATGCATACAACGCCGGAAGTTTTTCCATTTTCGTCAGTCGTGCAATGTTGCCGGCGGCAATTTTTTGCTTGTCCTCTTCTCCGAGCACGCAATAATCCACAAACGCTTTCGCCGCGCCGGGAGATTTTTCCAACGCCCCCGTGCCGAAAAGAATCCTGTCTGCACCAAACCATTCTGTAAATACTTCCATCGCACGGTTACCCTGATGCGCTGAGAGTTCGATGTGGAGGTTCTTATGTTTCGCCATCAACCAATACACAAAACGCGTGGCGTCCCATCGTGCGCCCTGCAGGAGGACATTAAGGCGGGGAAATCGCGTCAGCACAGCATCGAGTTCATTCACCAGAACCTGATTCATCGTTTCCAGAACATCATTGACATAAAGATGTCCGCCTTCTACCATCAGCAGCGTGCCGTTTTCTTCGAACGCAGCCAGCAAATCACCGCAGAAGTCCACGTTAAACGGAAACCGGTGGAGGCGCGGATACATCTTTGCAGCCCGGATATTATTGTCCGCCATTTCCTTGATGAGGTCTGCGGGCTTGGACATTTCACCTGTTTGATGCGGCATGACCGCCCAGACGCCGTACAAACGAGAACTTTTCTTCAGTTCACGTGCAAGCATGCGGTTGCCATACATCGGATCGTATTCTTTGGCGACGGAATGCGCAATCAAAGCGCCGTGAATTCCCGCCCATTCCATTTCATCAATCAACACTTCTGTTTCCCACTGCGCCTCGACATCTTTCGGCCCCTGTTTACCGACATGAGCGAAACAATCGACATAGATTCTTTGATTCATAAAAATCCTTTACCAGTAAAATGGAGTGACGCTGTCCCGTTCTTTCGGCGCGGCATCCAATGCGCGTTTCAATGCCCGCGTTGCTTTTTCCAATGCTTCATCGATGTCGGCTTCTGTGTGGGAATAAGAAGTGAACCAACGGTGAATAACGAACACACCGTCGCGAAATAATTCTCTGAACCAGAGATATTCCAGCCGGGCATTATACTCGGCGTCGGGCGAATTGAACTTCAGATACGAAGCCGGTGGCAATCCTGCTGCATATCCCTCAACGCCGAGAGATTTTGCAATGGTATTGAATCCATCCATCAGTCGTCTGCCCATTGCGTTGAGATGAGCGTGGACTTTCTCACGCCGCATGACTCCGAGCGTTGCGATGGCGGCGGCAATGGAGAGTGTTTCACCGGCATAGGTCGTCGTCATTCTGAAGTCATTCAGCTTTTCCATATACTTGCGCTTGCCGACGTAAGCGGACAAAGGATATCCGTTCGCAAAAGCTTTCGCATAACTCACCAGATCGGCTTCAACATTGAAGAGTTCCTGTGCACCACCCAACGCAAGCCGGAATCCTGTCCACACTTCGTCGAGTATGAGTACGATGCCATATTCCAGCGTTAGCTTGCGGAGAAAACGAATGTAATCGCCGCTAATGTCTTCGTTCATATCGTACGGAATGGAAATAACCGCCGCGATGCGTTCGTTGTATTGGCGGATCAGTTTCTCTGCTGCCTCGCAATTGCCCCACGGGATGATCTTCACAAAATCTTTCAACACCTCAAGCACGCCGTTGTTTGGACTGTCATCCGTGGCAAACCAATCGGGGTAACCGTGGTAGCCGCTGGTGAGAATCATGTCGCGCTGAGTGTATGCGCGGGCAATCCGGATGTTGCAGAGGTTCGCATCTTCTCCCGTCTTCATGAACCGGACCATCTCTGCGTTGGGTATTGTTTGATTGATGAGCCGCGCAAGGTCCAGTTCAATCGGGCTTGCCATGCTGAAGAGAACACCCTTCTTCATCTGTTCGCGTACTGCATCATCGACTTCGTCGTAGCAATAGCCAAGAGTAACGGGGCCGAGTGCCAGGCGGAAATCAATAAATTCGTTCCCATCGATATCCCACATGCGGCAGCCTTTGCCGCGTTCGATGTACTTCGGCATGACATCACTAAATTGCGGAAGCGGGCGCTTTGCATTGGTCTGCGTTCCCCACGGAATCAGTTTGAGCGCTTCCTTAAAATGTTCGTCCGAACGCTTCATCATATCATCCAACAATTATTGTGGGAATATCCTTGTCCGCAAGCAGCCGAATGTTTACCGACTGCCCGTTGTGTGTGCCTGTAATCTTCCACTCTTTGTCGTTCCTCGTTATCGAGAGATCGCCGTGTTGCTTTGTCGCTTGTTGGGCTGTGCACAGTGTCAGAATGAGATGTTCTTTTGCGCCGCCAGATTCTACTTCCACGAACGGATGAACGCCGTTCGCTTCAGGAACCTTCAGCTTATCTGTGCGGATGCTAACTTCCTTCAGTCCCTGTACTCTTGCTTTCAACGTTGCGTTCGGGCGGGCGATTGTAAATTCACTTTTCGCCGCTTGAAGAGTGCAGTCCTTGTCTTCATTATATCCCTGAAAACGAACCTGCACATCTGCGTTTGAATCTTTCATTCGCACACGATCGAAGAACACTAGCACATCGGGTTTCAGAAAAATCAACGTCCTGTACACAGCCTCTACATCGGAATTGACGAGTTGATACGCTTCGGTTGCGTCGCTGGTGACTGCAACATGGTTCTTTTCTTTTTCATACTTCTTGATTTGCGCTTCTGCCCAGGAAGCATTTGTGCCTTCGTGCCCGTCGTGGTATTGATGGC
>JBBRUI010000297.1:0-5561 GCA_038247945.1 Bacteroidota bacterium
ATAAGCGGTTCAGCGTTTCCTGATCAAGATGACCGGACACAACCAGGACTTTCATATCGTCGCCGTTTTTTCTTGCCGCCAGCCTTTCGAGAACTTTAAATCCATCCAGCTTAGGCATCCTGATATCCAGCACTACCAATTGCGGTTTGATCTCGCCTATAAGGATTAAGGCTTCGTAGCCGTCATCTGTGGTTGTCACATCAACGTCCGGTAACTCGGTCTTGATCACTTGTCGCATCAAATTTGTGTAGATCGGATCATCATCTATTATAAGTACGCGCCGATTTTGGCGTTCTTCTTCGAAAGTAAAAGGGATATCCATACCCTCTTTATCCAGAAATGCTTTCACGTCGCTGGCCCACAACCGGTGATGTCCGCCGTACGTCGTGAATGCCTTCAACGCCCCCTTATTAATCCAGTTGAGAACGCAAGGCTTGCTAATACGCAGAATCCGGGCAACTTCTCCAACGCTTAACGGGTCTTTGTTGTTCATCTTGCTCTCCTGTGAGAATGGAATCACTGCATGGTTCCATACCCAATTTATCACACCCTTGAACAAGTACCAATACGGCAATCTCTGTAATTGCTGAACTATATTTTCTCCAGTAATATGACGCTACCAAATTGCCGCATAAAGTTGATCGTTGTGAAGTTTGATTTATTGATTGAGGACAGCATGAAAAACGCCATATTTTTGTTGGTAGACTCGCGGGGCTACGGTAATTGCTCTAGATGTCCGGTTGAAAAGCCTACCACAGAGAACACGGAGAAAACAGAGAACACAGATGAAGGGATAGCGAGCGAAGAACTTCAAAAAATTCTCTCTGGGTTCTCTGCAACCTCTGGGTACTCCGTGGTAAGCTTTGCGTTATGGAGTTTCCGACCAGACCTCTAGGGGAAACTCACATCGTCGCAGACATTTCCATATTACTTGACAATCACAACTGCCCTCTTTATATTTTGCTGTTCCTTTGAGTTTCTTTGGGTTCTGTGCGATGTCCACACGTCACTGTACTCCTTGTAAATTGTTCAATAAAGCTACATGATGAAGAAAATCCGAATCTTGCTGATTGAAGATAACCGCCTGTTACGCGACGGTATTACCGCGATGATCGATGGGCAAGCAGATATGAAAGTTGTGGCAGCAGTGGGAGGGGGTGTCAACACTATGCTCAAGGCACGCAGTTTGAAACCTCGGGTGATTCTCATCGATCTGGGTTTGCGGAATCAAAACGGTGTGCAGTTAGTGGCATCGCTGGCGAAGGAAACTCCGGAACTCAAGGTGATTGGAATGGGTCTTATCCCTGCGCAGTTGGACATCGTTGAGTTCGTGCAGGCAGGAGCATCGGGCTTCATCCTGAAGGATGCAACGGTCAAGGAGTTTCTCGCGACCATACGATCGGTGGCCCATGGGGAAAAAGTTATTCCGCCCACGCTGACCCATTCACTTTTTTCTCATGTTGTTGAGTACGCACTCAAGAAGGGAAGTGGGCAACTGACCAAAGCAGTGAAAATGACGCATCGCGAGCGTGAAATCATCGCCCTGATTGCCGACGCTCTCAGCAACAAGGAAATCGCGCAGCGGCTCAACATCGCGACATATACAGTCAAGAGCCACGTGCATAATATTCTGGAAAAACTGGCATTGCACAGTCGCCTGCAGATAGCAATGTATACCCACGACGAAGCGACGCAATAACCCCTCACGAACTCCTCTCACCCGCGCAAATCAAACAAGGGTTCTTCCTCCGACATCCTCTACGAGGTCGTAGACCTTCCGCCCTCAACGAAGGATGCGTTCTGTTCAAAAAGGATTAACTACTCTTTCATCCTTTTGGCGGATTCCGTTCCACACCAATCAGTGGTATACTTCGTACAGTTAATAAAGGTATAGTCCCCTCCTTCCGCGTTTAAAAATCGGGGACTAAACATTTGGGACGAAAGGAAACCAAGGCCATGGGTTGGGATAGAATTGAGGGACAATGGAAGCAACGGAGGGGGGAAGCCGTGTACCATTGGGGAAAGATGATGAATGATGAACTTGCCGCTATTGCCGGCAAGTATGAAGAGCTTGTCGGGAGGCTTCAGGAAAAATACGGGGTTGCCAAAGAGGAAGCCAGGGAACAGGGTGACTTGTTCAAAAAAACTGCCGGCCAATTGAAAAAATCCAACGGCAAGTTGATTGAAATGCAGAAGGAGTTGAACAAACAGAAGAAGGCGGACGGACGACCGGTGAAGTCAAAAACACAAGTTGGGAAAAGACCGCGGTCCCAAACAAATCTAATGCGAACGTAAATCGTTCGCGAGAAGTTTTGCAATCTATAATACATACGTAACCACAGGAAGAAAAAAAATGAAACATATAATCGTTGCACTTGTAATTCTCTCATCGTTTATCGGATGTTCCGATAAGCCGCCGAGTGTCCAGGTATCCAATCAGCGGGCAACTAAAGCCAACGTGCAAATCAAACAAGCAAACGGGAACACCATCAATCATAACGATGTGGTGTCCGGAACGATGAGCAACCTTCAAGATATTACTGAAGGCGCTATTGTTGTCACCGCCGGCATTCAGAATGAGACGGTGTCACCGACAGCGACCTTCACTGCGACAAAAGACAACAATTACACAATCGTTATTCTCGTCGGAAACCCGCCAACACTGAGGGTTGATACACAGGGGAAATAACGCAGGATTGATTTCTGAAAAATTTCACATGAGAAAAAGCATGCGCAACGACGGTGATCGAAAGAAGCAGCACAGCGAAAGTTCTCCTTCCATCAATAAAGAGTCTGACAATTGGGGTGTGGATTGGATTGAGATGTGCAGGAAGATCCGCGACGATGAGCCGAGGGCGGTAAATATGAAGTGCGAAAAAAAATTGAAAGAAGTTGAGTGAACCGGTGTAAACAACAGGACCATAAAAAAACGTCAGTTTTTCATTCACATATACAGGAAGGGAACACATGAAAACAAATAGAAACGGAATTATTGCAATCGTGCTCTGTCTGACGGCCTCCATGATTGGGTGCTCAGCCAGCAACGCTGTGAAGGGTGGAGCGATTGGCGTGGGTGGTGGTGCTGTTGTTGGTGGCCTGATCGGGAAAGCGGCGGGCAATACTGCTCTCGGCGCGATCATCGGCGCGGCAGTGGGTGGAACCGCAGGCGCCATCATCGGGCATAACATGGATAAGCGGGCAGAAGAGATGAGAAAAGATCTCGCCAATGCAAAAATCGAACGAGTGGGAGAGGGAATCAAGATCACATTCGACTCCGGAATTCTCTTCGCCACGAATTCATCCGAACTTCAAGCCGGGGCAAAGGCGAACATTGAGGATCTTTCGAAGATCCTGAATAAGTATCCCGACACGAACATCCTCATCGAAGGCGATACCGACAACGAAGGCACCAACGAGCATAATCAAACATTATCAGAACGCCGCGCTCAATCTGTTGCCGACTACCATAGGGGCCAGGGTGTTGCGAGCTCGAGGATTTCTACTGTAGGTCTTGGCGAGGTAAACCCGGTTGCTTCGAACGAAACGGCCGCCGGCCGCCAGCAAAACAGACGCGTGGAAGTTGCCATCTTTGCGAACGAGAAGATGAAGGATGCAGCAGAAAACGGCAAGCTCAATTAACCGATGAGGCGTGAAGTCGGGAAAAAGTACAAATTCAATTTCCATTTTCAAATAACCAATCATTAGCAGGATGATGAAAAACTCTTTTGCTGGTCATCTCGAGGCGCTTTCTGCCGAAGTCCCGCTGTTCGGATTCCGCTCTCATGCGGGATTCTTGAAAGCGGAACAATCCCTTGTTCTCCACGGATTCGATGTTGAGATTGCTTCGCTTCGCTCGCAATGACTGTTACGACTGGTTTTTCAGCAACCTGCTAGGAAGGAAAAATATATGATACGATACATGAGTAAGAGTCTTTTGATGTTGTTCGTGGGAGCGATTGCCCTTTTCCGTTTTTCGGGATGCAGCAAGGATGGCGATGTTCTCACGCCGGCGGAACTGGCACCGCCGACAAATTTTAAAGCAGCCTCAGGCGATGCAAGCGTGTTTCTAAGCTGGACTGCCTCGCCCGATGCAGGGTCGAGCGATTTCGCCGGTTATCGAATCGTTACGAAGAACGCGTTGAACGTGGTCGTCGATAGCACGAATACAACAGCAACCGCAAGTTCTTATACCGTCTCCGGCCTTATCAACGGCGGGAGTTATACACTGACAATTCAATCGGTGAAGAGCAACGGTTCGGTGAGTGTGAAAGTATCCATGCAATGGGGACCGACGAAACGTTTTGGTTTCCAGAGCTTGTACGAATATGAATCGTCCGAGCCATCGGGTCTTCAATTTCTTGCCGGACAACGATTTAATTTCACACTCGCTAACCAGGCAGTCATCGATCTTTGGATAGATGGCCGCGCGGGTGCAACGCCTTTACTGAAAAGTCC
Organism: Bacteroidota bacterium; assembly: GCA_038247945.1. Lineage (GTDB taxonomy): Bacteria > Bacteroidota > Ignavibacteria > UBA10030 > UBA6906 > CAADGV01. Next base: position 4,456 of record JBBRUI010000297.1, read on the forward strand.
GAGTGATTATAGCACCAGTTCCGGATGGCGCACTACCCGGTTTGTGGAAACAACCGCTTCAAGTTTTGATTCAGTTGTAGTTGTTCCGGAAGTCGCATCGTTCCGTTCAACGCCCGGACTGCCTATTGTGTCAGGCAAAGTCTATTTTGCGATTACGCAAGATGGCAATTACGCGAAGTTCAGAGTAGAAGCTCCCGGCGTGCGTGTGGATCCGGCGAACGGCAAACGTTTTGTGAATATCACAGTTGCGTATAATTCCGGCGGCGGTCGTTGGGCGAAACCAGCCAACTTTGGTTCGGGGACGCTGAACAATTAATTCCTGCTCGTCGAGAGCATTTCAGATTTGGAGATTAAGACTCACGTTAAACGATGCCGGAGATGTGGTGCGTTTTGACGAAAGAAGAAATTTATGACTGATCTGAGTTCTTCTCAACGCGGAACGCGCCTCATCATCATCGCCGCAATGTTTGTCATTATTATCTGGGGCATCAATCAGGCGCAGTCGGTTTTGGTTCTGCTCCTTGTCTCCGTCTTTCTCGCTGTTATCGGGACTGTTCCTGTACACTGGATGGAACGGAAACGCGTTCCATCGGTTGCGGCTGTGTTGATTGTGGTGGCAGCCATGGTTATTCTTCTGTTGAGCATCGGTGTCGTTGTCGGTGCGTCGCTCAACGATTTTTCCAATGCGCTGCCTCTCTATCAGACCCGCATGCACGACACGCTCATTGGGTTCAAGGCGTGGTCGGCAACGAGGGGCGTCGCCATCACTGACAAAGTTCTGCACGGTTATGTCAACCCAGCGGCGGTGCTGAACTTAACTGCAGGCTTGTTCGCAGGATTGAGTTCGGTGCTCTCCAACATTGTTCTGATTTTGTTCACAGTAATGTTCATTCTGCTCGAAGCCTCAAACTTCCCGGCCAAGCTTCGCTCTGTTCTCGATAAACCTCAGGCTGTTTTTCCGGAGTTTACGGGGTTCGTTAATGATATCAAACGCTATATGGTTATCAAGACATCGATGAACCTGATCGCGGGTACGCTGACTACGATATGGCTCTTCATTCTCGGTGTAGATTTTCCGGTTCTGTGGGGATTCCTTGCATTCCTCC
>JBBRUI010000298.1:0-5498 GCA_038247945.1 Bacteroidota bacterium
ATCATTCAAAGGAATGACAGTTTAAAGGATTTGATGCTGTTGAACGCACGGTCGGAAACCGCTGAAGCGGTCGGTTATTGCGTTTTGCTTTAATTAACACCCGACAAAAGTCGGGTGTTAATGAGAAGCAGACATGAGAGGGATACCGTTTGAATCGGTGGAGTGCAACTTGACGCTCAATATTTCAGCAGCCCGTTAGAGAACGAAACCCTCATTTACGTTACACTGTTTTTTGCTGCGGGCTTTTGTAAATCATCCCCACAATTATTCCGAGGATCGCACACATGACGATCATTGCGATGCACCAGCTTAGAATAATCTTGCCGGGATAAAAGAACACTGCATGGTCGATGAACATCTTCGGGATGCCGACCAATGCGCCGATGAGAACCCCATAGCGCATCCCTTCGCCCATACCCGCCTTGCCTTCATATCCTCTCGTGTAGATGTACGTGAAAAGTGCGGCGAACACCAGATAGCCTACGTACATCCAGTACATTTTCCTCATCATGGCTTCCGGTGATCGCCAGTAGGCCGGATACTCCATATACCATCCGGTGAGCATCACGCCATGCACGACATATTGGATGATTGCCATCGCGACGAACACAGCGACCGTTGCGATTGCCCATTGCTTTACGTTGAGTTGGGAGTTCATGACTCCTCCTTGCGGTTGTTGGTGAAAGTGAATTTTCCTCTACACGTATCCGTCATATCGTAGTGTCTGGTCACGGTCTTTATGGAATCCGAGTGCGATGAGCATCGGTGCGAGATTGGTTTCCGTCGGACGCATGCCGTCAATATATTCGATCATGATTTCTTTGAAGGGACGAAGAGGATCGGGCAGCTTAATCATGTTCATGAATTGCTTCAGTACCGATTGAAGAACGCCGCTTGACGTTTCTCCGAGTGTGCGAAGCCGTGCACCGTTGCTTTCAAATAAGATGACGGGCATGCCCCGATGAAATGCGATGTAGTTGGATGAAACGCGTGAGGGAGGCGAATCCATGAAACCGATTCCTGGTCCGAATGGATTTGCGGGATCAGTCGCGTTCACGAGAATTGGCTGTTCATCTTGTTTCGGTTCGGAACGAACGCGCCGCAGCTCTTCAACAGCGGGAAGCAATGCGTATTGCATTCCTGAAAGTCCCGTGACGAAATATCCGCGACGGATTTCCCCGCGCATTTCCATCCGCTGAAGCTCGCGGGCGATGAGCGTCCATGGAAGTAATTCTTCGCGGCGATAGAATTCACGCGAAACAATTCCGTAGCGGCGCAGCATCAGGATTGCCTGCTCCTCCGCTTGCTGCTCGATGGATAATTCTTCGCCCATTACTCCGGGCAAATGAACCAGTGACCAACGGCCCGTCCAGCCCGGAACCTGCTTCAGTGCTTTCCTCACCGTTTGCATTGCCTTAAAGCGATGCGGGTTCCTCCGCCCGGTGATCAGATCAATCGGTTCGATCGGCCTGTCGTCGGTTACTTTTGCGAGACGTTTGATACTCTGCAGTTCGTTGAACACATCGTTCGTGATGATGCCGTTCCAGAACAGTTCGGCAATGCCTGTGTTCGTTGCGTCGAGCGAGAGATGCGCGCCGCTGCGCAAGTCGTTGAAGAACGACGCCCCGTTATGTCGCAGATAAGCCAGAATTCTTTTCGAGGGCTCCGACAAACTATGTTCGGCTTCCTGAGAGGGCATTTGAAGGAATGCGCTGGCTTCCCCCCGAATGACGCACTTGAGTTTTCCCGATCCGGCTCCCGTCCACACAAAAGTTCCGGCAGACGTAAGCGATGCAGTCATCTCGCGGGAATAATTTTTTATTCTGCGGAAAAGAATTTCCCTCTCCCACACTTCGGAATGAAGCGGCAAAGCCTGCAATTGTTCGAGCACCGTCTGCACGCCTTCGATTCCTGATTCCATTGTAGATGGATGAAGCTTCTGCCAGTGGAACAGAAAATGCGTAAACTCCGGAAACGACGATGGCTGGATTTCTTTTCGCAAGACAGAAATCGTCTGCCGGTGGATCCGTTCGAGATTCGGACGGTAGACGAACTGTTCGACGGATGTTTCGCCGGTCCGGGAGAATTTTCCTTCGATAATTTCCTTTGCCGATGTAAGCCGGTCGAGAACGTCACGGATTTTATCAGGTTTCAATCCGTAGCGTGAGGCAAGTTCATCCGAAGTCACCGGGCCGTGGTTTTGCAAATAGCGGCGGACGATAATCGTGCGGCTCGTTTCGGAATCCAATTTTGTGTACAACGAATCCTCTTCTCCCGCAATCCATCGCGGCCCGTCGGGGAAATTCATTCGGATCGCCCGGCCATTTTTCTCAAGCTCGTGCAGCATTGAAAGGTCTCCGCCGAGCACACGGCTCGTAATTTCTTCTTCGGACAAATCTCCCACACGCAAAAGAATCTCAAGCAGTTCCTCCGGTGAGCGGGCCTTGTATCCCTCTGCTGTGTGCTGCAACTGCTCTTCCACATGTTCAATCGCTTCGGGACGAACCATCTCGCTGATGGAATCGATATCGATGATCTCGGAAAGCAGTTCGCGGTTCACTTCCATATAGCGGCTCAGCTTGTCCGTTCTCGGTTCATCCCACTCGTACATGTACGCCTGAATGAATTCGAACAGCAGGCTCGCAGCAAACGGGGACGGCACTTCAGTCTTTACAGATTGCACGCGGATCTCTCCCGACACGATGCCTTGCACAATCTGCTTGAAGTGTTCATAGTCGAGAACGTCGTTCAATACGTCACGGATTGTTTCGATCACGATGGGGAAGTCGCTGTACTGTCTGGCAATTTGCAACAAATCTTTAGCCCGTAGCCGTTGAAGCCACATCGGAGTTCGTTTGCCCGGCGCAACTTTCGGCATCAGCAATGCGCGGGCAGCGTTCATTCGGAACTGTCCACCAAAGAGCGGCGAAGAAAGAAGATCGGTCAGCACAATCTCCTCAGCTTCCTGCAGCGTGAGGTTGTTCAGAAGCTCAAGCGGAAGCTCATCGACATCGGAACAGCGAAGCAGGATGCCGTCATCGTTGTACATCATCTGCGGCTCGGCGCCGACGAGCTGCTGCAAGCGGTGCGAGATGAGGAGTCCGAGCAAGCCGTTGACCCTGCGGCCAAAGCATGAGTGAAGCACAATGCGCGGGTCGCCGATCTCATCCCTGAAACCTTCAATCACCAGCAGCTCGTTGTGCGGGACGACGCTGGTGATGTTTTTCTGTTTGAGAAAATACTGTTCGATGTTCCATGCTGACTTTGAATCGATGGGAAAATTTGCGCGCAGCCAGCTCAAACAATCCGGTCGATCAACACGCGTACTCATTTCTTTTCTGAACTGTCCGACCTTCATCCCAAGTTCGAAGCTGCGACCAATACCTTCGCCGCGCCAGAAGGGCATGCGTGCCGGCATTCCCGGTGCCGGCGCAACGGTAATCCTGTTTGCATCGATATCCAGCATGCGCCACACACTTGAGCCGAGGATGAACGTATCGCCGGCGCGGCTTTCGTACACAAACTCCTCGTCCACTTCGCCGACTTTTGTTTTGCCGTCCTCCAGATACACACCGAAGTAGCCGCGGTCTGCAATCGTGCCGCCGCTCGTGATCGCAAGCTGCGAACTGCCCGGCAATGCGCGCAGCGTGTTGTTCACTTTATCCCACGAGATGCGCGCCCGCAGCTCGCGGAAGTATTCATTCGTGTATCTGCCCGCCAGCATATTCAAAACACTCGTATACAATTTCTCCGACAGGTGGTGATAGCAATACGATTGTCTGATGAGAGCAAACAATTCATCCACGTCCCATTCCTCGACGCTCACCATTGCGACCACTTGCTGAGCCAGCACGTCAAGGCAATCCTTCGGGATTTTTGTGAACTCAACGTCGTGTTCCATCATTCCTTTTGCTACCACCGCGGCCTCGACCAGGTCTTCACGGAATGTGGGAAAGATTCTTCCCTTGCTCGTTGCAGCGACGACGTGTCCCGAACGCCCGACGCGCTGCAGCCCGCGTGCAACGCCTTTCGGCGACTGAAGCTGGATGACAAGGTCAATGCTGCCGATGTCGATGCCGAGTTCGAGCGACGACGTTGCAACGAGGCAGCGAAGTTTCCCCGCCTTGAGATCAGTTTCCATTTGCTCACGCGCAGTGCGGGACATTGAACCGTGATACGCCTGTGCAAAATCATGTTCGGCGTCTTCGGATTTTCCTGCTGCCGGACGATCAAGCGCAGTCCGGGGAAGCGAAGGATCGGGTGCGGAGATTTCCATCGGCACGGCGTACATGCTGAACATGCGTCCCTGGCCGGAACCTTCGTTCTCATCGCCGAGCATCATCTCGTTCAGCTTTGCAGCGACGCGTTCTGCAAGCCGCCGGTTGTTCACAAAAATAAGAGTCGTTTTGTGCCGGCGAACCTGCTCCAGCATTTCCGCGAAGACCATGGGCCAGACGCTGGATGCCGGCAGTTCGGAGAAATCAGCAGGCGCGCATTCCACCTGCAAATCCATTTGCTTCCGCTGGCCGGCATCGACGATGTTCACTGGGCGCGGGATGAGTTTCTTTTTCTCCAGCTTTTGTCCGCCGAGAAACGCAGCGATATCCTCCAGCGGCCGCTGCGTTGCAGAAAGTCCGATGCGGATGAACTCCTGTTCGGCGACCTGTTGCAGCCGCTCCAGCGAGATGGAAAGATGCACGCCGCGCTTGTTGTTGCACACCGAATGGATCTCATCGACAATCACATACTGTACGGTCGTGAAAATCTTCCGGGCGTGCTTCGATGTGAGCATCAGGTAGAGCGATTCGGGCGTCGTGATCAAAATATCCGGCGGTGTGCGCAGCATTGCCTGCCGCTTCGATTGCGGCGTGTCGCCTGTGCGCACGGCGGTAGTTATCGCGGGAAGCGCAAGGCCTTCCTCCTTTGCTTCTTTTCTGATTCCCTCCAGCGGCAGCTCAAGGTTCCGGCGGATGTCGTTGTTGAGCGCCTTGAGCGGCGAGACGTACAGTATGCGCACGCCCGGCTTGAGTTTTTCGACCAGATGCTGCTCGACGAGGTGGTTGATTGCCCAGAGGAATGCGGCGAGCGTTTTGCCCGAGCCCGTCGGGGCGAGGATGAGCGTGTTGTTGCCGCCCGAAATGCTGGGCCAGCCTTTGACCTGCGGCGGACTCGGCGTGCCGTACGTGTTCTCAAACCACCGGCGGACAATAGGGTGGAAATCCTTGAGCGGCGCCTGAAGGTCCTCTACGAGGTCGTAGATCATGGAGGTTGTGCAGAGTAGAAGAATTGATTTCTGGTAAGATGATACTGTACAATCGAGTGAATTGCAAACGAGGGGATTGGTTCGATAATCCTGAAGTTTGGATTTTCTGAATCGGAAGCAACAAAGAGACAGGCCGCTATGGGTCTAGCTTTCCTGCTCGAATGAGGGCAGCAACGAGGTCTTCATAGTGATCATCACAGTTAAAAAATCTAAGCACATTTCTAAAAGTTACTCC
>JBBRUI010000299.1:0-5480 GCA_038247945.1 Bacteroidota bacterium
ATGAAACACGACGGCATGGGGATGGACAATGCGACGAGGGAAGCGATGATGGCCGGTACGCATCACATCATGCTTGACGTAACAGATGCTACAAGCGGGAAAGAAGTTACTAATGCCAGTGCCAAGGTACTGATTGTGTCCCCTTCAAAGAAGAACTCTTCGGTCGACCTCAAGACTACTATGATGAACCACTTCGGCGGCGGCATCACGCTCGACGAAAAAGGAGAATACCAACTTACCGCGAGCGTCAATGTTGGTGGAGTCTCCAAAACGACGCAGTTCAAATATACAGTGAAGTGAGTACCGTTCGGTAGGTATGGCGCAGTATGCAGGGGCCTGAACGATGTCGATTCAGGTCCTTATTGATGAAGGGTGGTATTCTCAGTGTCTGTGTAAAAAAAAGGAAATAACCCATGAGCTACTATTTCAGCAAAACTACAGACGCTTCGTTTGAAGAAGTCCTCACGAAGGTGGCTGATGAATTGAAAAAAGAAGGGTTCGGCATCTTGACAGAAATTGATGTCAGGGAAACTCTCAAGAAGAAGCTGGATGTCAATTTCCAAAGATACAAAATTCTGGGGGCTTGTAACCCGCCGTTCGCTTATGAGGCGTTACAGGCGGAAAACAAAATTGGTGTGTTGCTGCCGTGCAACGTTATTGTGCAAGAGTTGCCTGATGGAAAGGTGGAGGTGGCGGCGATCGATCCTGTGCAATCGATGCAAGCGGTTGGGAACCCGACGTTACAAGTTATAGCAGAACAAATCCAAGCGAAACTACGCAACGTGATTAGTAATATTTGACAAAAGAGGAGACAGGCAATGGTTAAAGACCCGGTTTGTGGTATGCAGGTTGACGAGAAGTCAGCACAACATGTTTCGAAATTCAGCGGCGCTACGTACTACTTCTGCTCTGCCGCCGACAAGGACAAATTCGATGTGAACCCTGAATTCTATGTGAAAGGGAGCGCGATGGAACATGCTCACATCTCGCAGGATGATGTGAGCAAAGGCGCACCGCGGTAACCAAACATCAAGCCACGAGAGATCATGCAAGCCGACATTCAAGTAAAGATTTTGACAAAGTCTGACAGGATGCCGAATATCAAAATCTTTATTTCAAACAATGAAGGAGAAACAAAATGAGTTGCTGCAGTGATGTGATGAAACCAATCGAAGAGTCTTCGTGCTGTACGCCGCAAGAAACGACACAGCGCGCCGCACAAGCGATGCGCGAGACGGGATGCGGTTGCTCGCCTGTCGTTGAAAATAAACAAAACCGTCGCTTGGTCGGCGTGGTTACCGAGCGCGACGTGTGTTGTAGTGTGGCGGCTGAAGACCGGCGCGCTTCGGAAGTTCGCGTCGAAGAGATTATGCGTCCCCCGTCAGCGTGTTGTGGTGCGGATGAGCCGGTTGAAGAAGCGCACCGGAAACTCCACGAACACCAAGCGACGAGCTTGCCCGTCGTGGACAAGGCAGGCAGTTGCTGCGGCACAATCAGTGCCCACCATTTGAAAAGATCGTAGAGGCAGCGGACGAACGCCCTTTCACGTACAACTGAAGATTGGGAGGTGAGTGCATGAACAAGATACGAGTAGCAGTTGCCGGATACGGCGTTATCGGACGACGTGTCGCCGATGCTGTAGCGTTGCAGGAGGACATGGAACTCGTCGGCATCGCCGACATCGTGAGCGACTACCGCATACGCAAAGCCCAATCGCACGGGTTTCCTATCTATGCCGCGCTCGCCGAGAAACGCGACGAGATGAAAGAGGCGGGAATTGACGTGCGTGGCACGCTTGACGATCTGCTCAAAGAGGCGGAGATCATCGTGGACTGCACACCGAAGGGCATTGATGCCAAGAACAAACCGCGCTATGAGAGCGCGGGCGTGAAGTACATTTTTCAGGGCGGAGCGAAGCACGAATTGACCGGACACAGCTTCGTCGCCTCAGCGAATTACGAATCGGCGATCGGGCGGAACTCAACGCGCGTCGTTTCCTGCAATACAACAGCGACTGTTCGCACGCTCACGGCATTGCGCGATGCGGGCTTGCTCCACAAGGCGCGCGGCGTGCTCATCCGGCGCGCCACCGATCCATGGGAGAGTCACCTGAACGGCATCATCAACACGATGGTTCCTGAGAAAAAGATACCGAGCCACCAGGGTCCTGACGCCAAAACCGTCGTGCCCGAACTGGATGTGGTGACGATGGCGTGCAGCGCGCCGGAGAACGTCGGGCATCTTCACTACTGGACGGTTGAACTGACGCGCGAAGCTTCACGCGAAGAAGTGCTTCAGGCTTTCCGCCGGAACTCGCGCATCGCGTTCATCCGCGTAAGCGAAGGCATCACCGCGCTGAACCTGACCGCCGATCTGATGCTGGAAATCGGGCGTCCACGCGGCTCGATGTGGGAAGTCGCCTTGTGGGAAGACATCTTGACGGTCGAAGGAAAGGAAGTGTTCTACACTTATCAAGTGGACAATCAGGCAATCGTCGTCCCGGAAAACATTGATGCGATACGCGCGCTCGCAGGACACGAACCGAGCGCGCAGGTATCCATCGGGCGGACGAACCAGGCATTGAATGTCATGCAAAGATTCGTTTGAGACCTAATTGATTTTGACAGATTAACTAAGAAGCAGCCCCGATGAATCACGATCACTTTATTGTTCCGCCCGGCAAAAAGATCCGTCTGAAGGATTACGATCCGGGATTCACTGCTCATTAGCAAGAATAAGAACGAAGCCTCCGCGAAATTACGAAAGGATATTAAACGACTGGCGAAATATCAGGACGTGCTCTACGCGCAGAACACTTACGCGCTGCTGGTGGTACTGCAAGCGATGGATACCGCCGGTAAAGACGGCACGATCCGGCATGTGATGTCGGGCGTCAACCCGCAGGGCACGCAAGTCCATTCGTTCAAGTCGCCGTCGGCGGATGAACTCAATCACGATTTTCTCTGGCGAAGTATGAAAGCCTTGCCGGAGCGCGGTGGGATCGGCATTTTCAATCGCTCGTACTACGAAGAGGTACTGGTCGTCCGCGTTCACCCGGAGATTTTGAATGTGCAAAAACTGCCGCCCGAAGCGAGGGGAAACGAAATCTGGCAGCACCGCTTTGACGAGATCAATAATTTTGAGAAGTATCTCGTCGGGAACGGGATCGTCGTCCTGAAATTCTTCCTCAACCTCTCGAAAGAAGAGCAGAAGCGCCGCTTACTCGCGCGGATCGATACGCCGGAGAAGAACTGGAAGTTTTCCCTTGCCGACGTCAAAGAGCGCGCGTATTGGGACGATTACATGAACGCTTTCGAGGACACCTTCAATCACACCAGCACTGAACACGCGCCGTGGTACATCATCCCCGCTGACAACAAATGGTTCACCCGCACGGTTGTCGCGGACGTGATTATCGAAAAACTCAAAGCGCTCAAATTGAGCTACCCGGTCATCAGCGAAGAGCAACGGCAGCATCTTCTCGAAGCAAAAGAATTATTGGAAAACGAGCCATCTCAAGGAGCAGACCATGAAACAGACTACAGTACAAATCGACGGGATGATGTCCATCTTTGACGATGCAGAACCAGGGCGCAACGATTGATAATGAACTTGACTAACCCACGATGAAAACAACTGAGGAGGTACTATGAAAACGAGTGTTATTGAAGTGCACGACATGCTGTCGGTATTGAGCGTGGAGGAAGTGGAAAAGCGGATTGGCGAGGTGCCGGGTGTCGAAAGTGTTACAGTGAATTACACTGCGGAAAGCGCCACAGTGCGCTACGACGAAACCCGACTCGAGGTCGCCGATATCAAGTCGGCCGTGCGACAACGCGGGTATGAGTCCGCTGCACCCGCTGCCGGATCGACAGGTGAAGGTCACGAAGCCCACACAGCACCGGGCGCGCCGCCTACAACTCCCGCACCCGCTGCGCCCAAAACCTCCCCAGACGTACCTGCCACCGCTGGGGCTGCTTCCGCCGGCACCGCACAACAAGACAAAGCGGCGCCGTCAACAACACCGGAGCCTTCGCCGGTCGCCGCACCCGCGTCCGTTGCGCCGAAATCAGCCCCGGAGGCCGCGCCTGCAGGCGACGAACAAAAAGACAAAACGGCGCCTGACAAAAGTTAGGACTACATTCGTCTTGCGCAGTTGCTATAGCGAGGTTGCTGCTACCTCGAAAACGGCCAGCTTGCAAAGTGAGCGGAGATGTAACAAAGACATAAGATGAAGCCGACGAAGGAGATAGATGAAAACGAGTGTTATTGAAGTGCACGATATGCTGTCCGTATTGAGCGTGGACGAAGTGGAAAAGCGGATTGGCGAGGTGCCGGGTGTCGAAAGCGTTACAGTGAATTACGCTGCGAGAAGCGCCACGGTGCGCTACGACGAAACCCGACTCGAGGTCGCCGATATCAAGTCGGCCGTGCGACAACGCGGGTATGAATCCGCTGCACCCGCCACCGCATCGGCTGTCAAACCAACAGAGGAGAAAATCAAAGCGGAAGCCGCTCCACCACCTCCGGCTGTCAAACCAGTAGATGAGAAAATCAAACTGGAGGCCGCTCCGCAGTCACCGGTTGTCAAACCAGCAGAGGAGAAAATCAAAGCGGAAGCCGCTCCGTCGCCACCAGTTGTTAAACCGCCGGAGGAAAAGGTCAAGGCTGAAACTCAACCGCCAGCGAGCGGCGCGAAGGCAAAAGATCACGCCGGTCACAAGATGGATGAAATGTCGCAGGATAAGGCCGCGATGGCTGCGGAGATGGGGCACGGCGGGAACATGGACCTACCTGCCATGGTGCGCGACATGCGCAACCGATTCTGGATCTGCTTGTTGTTCAGCGTGCCGATCTTCGTCTACTCGCCGATGGGAAATCTCTTTCCGGCTCCCTCTCCGCCATTCGGCGTGGCGCTTAACCTGTGGCTGTTCTTCCTTGCAAGTGCGGCTATCATTTATCCGAGTTGGCCGTTCTTCGTCGCGGCCTGGCGCGCGCTTAAGACCGGCACACTGAACATGGCGGTGCTCGTCGTCTTGAGCGTCGGCACCGGTTACCTGTTCAGCGTTGGTGCTACGTTCTTCTTCAAGAGCGAGCAGTTTTTCGAGGCGTCTGCCGTGCTGCTGGTGTTCATTCTGCTTGGCCACTGGCTGGAAATGCGTGCCCGCGCCGGCGCGTCGTCGGCCATCAAGTCGCTGATGAACCTGACACCGGCGAAGGCGTCGGTACTCCGCAATGGTGCCGAGGTCGAAGTGCCAACCGCTGAAGTGATCGTGGGTGACGTGGTTGTGATCAGGCCCGGCAATAAGATCCCAGTCGATGGAACGATCGAGACGGGCGAGTCACTGGTCGACGAGTCCATGTTGACCGGCGAGTCGATGCCGGTCGAGAAAGGACCCGGTGCCACGGTAGCCGGCGCGACGATCACCACGAGCGGCAGCTTCCGCTACAAGGCGACAAAGGTCGGCGCCGACACAGCG
>JBBRUI010000300.1:0-5468 GCA_038247945.1 Bacteroidota bacterium
AAATGTCAAGCAGGTCGTTGCAATGATCCCGGCGGATTGTCTTGTTGAACTTGAATTCTCGGATGAGGCGAAACTCCTTGCAGACCAATATCTCAAGGACAAAATTCTTGGCGCAGCAAGCCTCAACGATGCGTACCATATCGCGATAGCCACAGTGAATCGGCTTGATGTTCTCGTTAGTTGGAATTTCAAGCACATCGTCAATCTGGACAAAATCAGAATGTTTAACGCAACCAACTTAAGACTTGGTTATCCCCAGATCGACATTAGAACACCAAAGGAGTTGATACGATATGAGGAGTGAAGAACAAGATGCCGTGAAGACGTTTGACTCTGTGGAGTTTTTTCGCAAAGTCAAAGAACAAATTGCGAAGGAATTGTCCGGCAAGTCGTTCCCGGAACAGAAGGAGTTCATCCATCGCGTGTTGAACGGCGAAATCAAACTCCAAATGAAACAATAACACACCGCTCAAAAAAACGTTTCAGGATGATCTGTCGTTGGCGGCGGGGAAGGTAGTTGGGTGAAGGAAAGTCGGTTTCATTGCCGGTGAGAAGTGGTCGATCAACGTGCGACACCTGCCTTGCTCCGTGACTTCCGAAAAATTATGATCTTAAACTGTGCTAATCGTCCTCGGTCGAAACAGTGGGAGCAAACTCATAGAGTATGGTCGATATGGGTTTTGGGACCGCTAGTTTCGATTCCGAGGGAAAGCCCTCAACTTCCGACTGCCTCCACTCTCTTCACTTCCATTACCGCCTTCATGATCGCCCGCTCAACTCCCGCTCGCAGCGTTAGCACCGACATCGGGCAGATTACACAAGTTCCCTCCCACTTTAACTCCACCACACCCGACTCAGGTTTGAAGCGCAGGAATTTCACATCACCGCCATCGGCCTGAAGGTACGGGCGGCAGATTTGTAAGGCTAGTTCGATTTGTTCTGAGATTTCCATGATTCTATTTCTTTTACGCCATAGCCAATTGCCACGAACTTTAGTTCGTGGATGAGAGAATTAAAAATATCTTGGGGTTTTAACCCAACCAAAACCCGCGAGATGAGGGCTAAAGCCAATCCCCTTTATTCCATTTAAGTCCACGACCTGAAGGTCGTGGCAATAGATTCGCTTACGGCATCAATTGAATATCCAACGCAGGCGCAGCCGCTTGTTGTGAATTGCGAATGCTGACCTGCGCAGCGAGGTTACGGGCAATCTGTTGAATGAACTCGCCCTGAACTTTATAGCGATCATCTATGACAATTGGCTTCCCGCTGTCTCCGCTCTGCCGGATCGATGTGAAGATCGGAATCTCTCCGAGGAATGGAACGCCCAGTTCTACCGCAGCCCGCTTTCCCCCACCGTTATCAAAAATTTCTTCGCGCTCACCGCAATGCGCGCAGATGTAGTAGCTCATATTCTCGACGATACCGAACACCGGCACATTCACTTTCTGAAACATAGCGTAGCCTTTTCTCGCGTCGGCGAGAGAGATGTCCTGCGGCGTTGTTACGATCAACGAGCCGGTAAGCGGAATTGTCTGAACAAGCGTGAGCTGGATGTCGCCCGTACCCGGCGGAAGATCGAATACGAGGTAGTCAAGCTCTCCCCAATCCACATCCGTCATGAATTGTTTTATCGCACCGCTCGCCATAGGACCGCGCCAGATGACCGCTTGCATCGGATCGACAAGAAAACCGATGGACATTACCTTAACTCCCCAATTCTCCATTGGCTGCAGTCGCTGGTTTTTTACCTGAGGACGGCCAGTCAATCCCATCATCATCGGAATGCTCGGACCGTAAATATCCGCATCAACCAATCCGACTTTCGCTCCGTCTTTCGCCAACGCGACTGCAAGATTCACGGCGACAGTTGACTTGCCAACTCCGCCCTTTCCGGACGCAACTGCAATCGTGTTGCGAACACCGGGAAGAATGGCTTCCTTTTGTTTGTTATCATGCCGCGTAACGTTGGATGTCATTTCGATTTCAACTTTCCCAACATCCATTGCGCGGCGAATCTCCTGCTCGGCTTGTGCCTTCAGTTCATCACGCACCGGACAAGCGGGCGTCGTCAGTTCGATGGTGAACTTGAGATCACGTCCATCGATCTTAATATCCTTTATAAAATTCAGCGCAACGATGTCGCGATGCAAGTCCGGGTCTTTGACGGCTTTGAGAGCTTCAAAAACGTTTGCTTCTGTTAGTGTTTTCATTTTCGTTTTTTTGCTTTTAGATTTGTCACGCGAGCTGGGGCTGGTTGGTTCTGTTTGTTCCCTTCAGCAACTTACCATACTTCACGCAAAAGAATCTCACACACTCAGGTGCAATATCAATTGCTGTCTCATCATATTCATTTGAAATCGGGTTTAGCCAAATCAACGCGTAGTCCCCCCGTACTTGTTTGAACCGTTCCTTCTCCTTCAAAGCTGAGAATACACCTCCTGGATTATCCTCAACCATAAGCGGATAAAAGTCTAACTCATAAATCGAGACATCAAGTTCGTCTTCGAACCAGAGGCGCAAGACATAGTCGCGCACATATTCAGCTTTGAGAAGACCCTTCTCTTCACGATGAAGCCATTGAGATTCGTCATCCGCAAAGCTTGACCAGTCATTCCATTTCATGATCTTATCCGACGATTGTTATTGGGCGATGTTCCCGGGCATTTTCCCATTGTGCTAACAACTCCATCTCATGAGCTTCAACCCATACCTCCACAAGCTTCCTCAACGACGCGGGAAATTCTTTATCCGACTTCATCCAATTTCGGGTCTTTATTTCAATCCGATAACTCCCAACGTCTCCCTGATATTTCACATGAACATGCGGAGGCGCATAATCATTGTAGTTCATCAGAATCACGAGCGCACCATCGTCGAATGGACGCGACACCGGAGGCATAGAATGCAATCAGTCTGAATATAGCACTTTGGTCAAACTATACAACAGCCACCGCTTAGATAATGTTCATCTTCTTCCCGACTTTTTCGAATGCATCAAGTGCTTTGTCCAAATCTTTCCGCGTTAGCGCGGCGGAGATTTGTGCACGCAATCGTGCTTCCCCTTTCGGAACCACCGGAAACCACAAGCCTTTGATATACACGCCGGCCTTCAACAACTCCCGGCTCATCTCTTGCGCAACAGAGGCTTCACCCAACATGATGGGAACGATGGGATGATCGCCTTCCAGAATTTTGAAACCCAACTTCACAATCTGCTTTCGGAAGTATGCTGTGTTCTTGTGCAGCCTCTTCACGATGGATTTATCTTTCATCAGCAAATCAAATGCAGCGCCCGCCCCGAACACAATGGGCGCAGGCAATGAGTTCGAGAAAATATATGTCCGTGCCTTTTGCCGCATGAAGGTAATCAAATCTTTCTTTCCGCTAATGTATCCTCCCGCCGCGCCGCCAATGGCTTTGCCGAGCGTTCCTGTCAACACGTCGATCTGTCCGTGAACGCCTTTTGCCTCTGCGGTACCGCGGCCGGTTTTCCCGCACACACCAACAGCATGGGAATCATCAACGAACAGCGTCGCTCCGTACTGTTTTGCAATCGTCACGAGTTTATCAAGATGGGCAAGGTCGCCTTCCATGCTGAACACGCCGTCTGTTGCAATGAACCGCAGACGGTAATCTTTCGACTTGTCTTCCTCAAGTTGGCGGACAAGATCGTCGACGTCATTATGCTTGTAGATTTTCTTGTCTGTGGTTTCGGCCTTACACAATCTTTGTCCGTCAATAATGCTCGCATGGTTCAGACGGTCAGAGTAGATAACATCTTTATACGATTCGTATCCGAGCTTTTCATTCGTCAGCGATGCAAAGAACGCTTCATTGGCAGCCCAACAAGACGAGAACAGAATCGTATCTTCAGTTCCGAGAAACCTTGAAATCTTTTTCTCCAACTCAAAATGTATATCCTGCGTCCCGCAGATGAAGCGCACAGATGCAACGCCGTAACCGTATTCTTTGATCCCCCGAATAGCCGCCTTACGAACGATGGGATGATTTGAAAATCCCAGATAGTTGTTGGAGGCAAGCATGACAGCTTTCTTTCCGTTCACACGGACAACACCATCCTGCGGACCTTCAAGCGGCACTTCGTATTTGAACGTGTTCGAATCTTCTAAACTTTTTATTTCTTGTGCGACGAGTTCAAGAATATTTGCCATGTGTGTTCTCCTGATGATCAGTTTGGACGACGTACCATGCGGGCGGCGAATGAGCCATCCATTCCGTGCCGGTGCGGAAATGTTTCAACAAAGCCTTCGGCGTTGACAAGATCGTGGCTGACGAATTGGTCGGCACTCTCGACTTGAAATTCAGGATGCCCGGCCAGAAACTTCTTCACCCGTTCCTGATTCTCTTCCGGTTCCGTGCTGCACGTGCTGTAGACCAATACACCGCCGGGTTTTACCAGGCGTGCCGCATTCTCGAGCAATTCACTTTGCAGCTTCATTAATTTCATAATATCAGCGATGTCGCGTTTCCATTTCAGGTCCGGTTTCTTCATGATCACGCCCAATCCTGAGCAGGGCGCATCAAGCAAAACGCAATCAACCGGTTCGTGCTCCATTGACGATGCATCGGCAACAAGCAATTTAACATTCTTTAGTCCGAGCCGATCGCAAGCCCCCCTGATGAAACTCAGCTTCACTTCATATTTGTCGATGGCGATAACCTCACCTTCGTTCTTCATTATCTCGGCAATGTGTGTTGTCTTACCACCCGGGGCAGCGCACATGTCAATGACCTGCTGACCCGGTTTTGCATCGAGAAGCAGGCACGGCAATGCGGCACTCTCATCCTGAATGGTAAACATTCCACTACGGAACATTTCGTTCTGCCCGATGCGCGGAA
The DNA here is from genome assembly GCA_038247945.1 of Bacteroidota bacterium. Taxonomy (GTDB): domain Bacteria; phylum Bacteroidota; class Ignavibacteria; order UBA10030; family UBA6906; genus CAADGV01. Next base: position 4,864 of record JBBRUI010000300.1, read on the forward strand.
AACTCTTCACCTTCAGGAAATAATTAATGTGGTTCGAACCCTGATACGGAATTTGCTGGGCATCGAGAGAATGGAGAAACGGCGCTGCCTCGGTTTTTAGTTTGTTGATCCGAAGCGAGAGAAGCGGCCGCTCGTTATTAGCGATCAACATTTTTTCGGTGTCTTCTTTTCCTAATCGGGCGTACCATCGCTTAACCATCCAGTGCGGATGGGAGAACATCACGGAGAGATATTGGACCGGATCCTGCGCAAGATCGGGATAGCGAATACCATCAATGTTGCGGATGATATTTCGCAGCACGGCGTTGACAAGTCCGGCAGGCCGGTCGCCCCGGATGCGTTTGATGAACTCCACCGCTTCGTTCACCGCCGCTGCATGAGGAATGCGGTTAAGAAAAAGAATCTGATACAATCCAACCCGCAACGCATTCTTTATGTTGATTTCGGATTTGGCGAAGTTCCCGTGAGAAAATCCGTTCAGCACCCAATCGAGTTTATTCTGCCAGCGAAGAACTCCGTGCACAAGTTCCGTGAGCAAGCCTTTGTCTATGTCCGGCAACTCTCCTGAGCGTAACTCTGCATCGAGGAGCTTGTCGAGGTACGCA
>JBBRUI010000301.1:0-5467 GCA_038247945.1 Bacteroidota bacterium
GGCGAGCTGGCGTACGAGCAACGGATCCGATCCTTGTCCAGAACGCTTAAACTGGACGGCGTTGTTCATTTCACGGGCTACAGAAAAGATATCCCGGATGTCATGGCGGCATTTGATGTGTTCGCGTTTCCGTCTCATGCGGAAGCCTTCGGCGTTGTGTTGATTGAAGCGATGGCGATGGAACGCGCTGTGGTTTCAACCAACTGCGACGGCGTGCTGGATATTGTCGTCGATGGCGAAACGGGAATCTACGTCAACCCGCGCAATGTACAGCAATTGGTTGCAGCGATTGAACGGCTTGGTGCGGACACTGAGTTGAGAGAAAAGATGGGGAAGGCCGGGCGAACGCGTGTGGAAGAAATGTTCGATCAGCGAAAGCAGATTGCCGGAATCGAAGAAATTTATTACGACCTGCTTGAGTTACCTGCACACTTGAAGCCGCCTCCATTCACAAAAGCTGCCGTTGAACCCGCTACTGCTTAGTGTATTTTCCTCAGCGCATCCGGAGAAACAATCCGCCCGACAGGATAGGTATTCAGCCACGGATCTGTCCATGCTGAACGGAGAAAAAGCCAGTTCAGCCTTTCCGTTGTGTTGCGCGCAAAAGCAGTATCCGATTTAACTTTCTGCTCAAACTCCCGACGAAGTCCCGCGTTCTCAGCCAGCATTTTCTCCGCCACTTGTTCCATCACGTACGACTCTGCAAATTCTTTTTGCTCAAAGATTGCATTGAAGAATCCCCACGCCACGAATGAGTCGCCGCTCTTCGGCTCCAACAAGTGCATCGCCACCTTCGCTGCGCGCTGGTTCGTTCGCACGACAAAAGTTCCCTTTGGATATGAACGCGCGTCCGTTATGAGCTCTGTCTTGTACGTTGCGCCTTGCCTTCCTTCGTATGGACGCTCTTTGAATTTCACATCGAAAAATTTGTACGACTGGACTTCAACGGAAACGGGCGAGCGGAGATGTTGATACGCAATCCCGTGCACGTTTAGAATATCTGCAACGAACTTCCACTCCGGCGGCACGAGATACGCGAGGGGAATTGAAACTGAATCCGTGACAATTACATCTTCAAAAAATGGGACAGTCATCTCCACCGGCTCACCCGTGTAGATTCTCCGGTCACCGCCGGAAATAAAACTTGGTTCTGTGCGTGATTTGATCCCGAGAAACTTTCGCATCTCGCTTTTCTCTGAAACCGCGAATAAAAACGGAAGCGTCTTCATCACGTCATAGGTCTCTCCCGCCTGAACGGTTGCATTGTCCGCCGCCCGCACTGCGGTTCGCAAACTCACCGGATCGTTATTCACACACTCGATCATCGCCTTCAGCAGATGATATGTCGCATTCACGCGAGTCTTGTACGGCTTCAACATGTGCGTTTCAATCAGCACGGATGGACGATTTTGCAATGCCGCATAACCTGTAGAAAATCGGGGAGTCGCGGCACCGGCGGACATTCCTTTGCTCAGATCATTCTCTTCACGCGGAAACACATACCAGAAAATCGGATGCCCGGCCGCTTCCACCTTCGGCAACGATTCGGGAAGGAGTTTATTTTTGATCCACATGCTGACGCCGTTATCAATGTTCCCGCCAAGTTCCGCTGCGTAAGTGACGTCGTATTGCAAATCGATGCCGTCAGTAACATGGCAATCAACGTACAGATCGGGGAGCCACGCTGAAAAGAGTTTGAGCATTGCGCGCATCTCGGGCGTATCGGCTTTCATGTAGTCGCGGTTGAGATTCAGATTCTGCGCGTTCACCCTCCATCCCATTTCCTCGGGACCGTTTTGGTTGATGCGATTATGCGGGCCGAACCGCTCGTGCGCATCCACGCTGAAGATCGGGACGAACAGAAGAATCGTATTCTCAAGCAGCTTCGCATATTGTTTCGTGATGGCGATGTCGCGCATCAGCATCAGGCTGGCATCTTTCCCGTCAATCTCGCCGGAATGAATTCCGCTTTGAATGAGAAGAATTGCTTTGCCGCTCCGTGCAGCTTTCGCCGGATCGAAAAATCCATCTCGCGAAAGAATGACAAGCGGAAGATCTCTTCCCTGCGGACTCACACCGAACGATGTATACTTTACCCATGGCGAGGCTTTATCCAGTCGCTTGCAATACTCAATCGTTTCAGCGTACCGGGGAGTTTTTGTGAATCCGCTTTTTTCGTAATAGGTGAGCCAATCCGATGAAGGCGGCGTTTGAGAAATAGTAGTTGCGTAGACGAACGAGAGGAGAAGGAAGGAGATTATGCGCATTGGTATGAATCTAATACCGAGTTACAATTCCTATTCTGTTTGTTTTGATAACCACGAACAAGTTGTCGAGGAATTCTTATCGACGGGTTATTGCCACGACCTTTTGAGCTTGGGTGAAAAGTGTCATTCCGAACTTGGTTCGGAATCTATACTGGCAAATCCCGCGCTCTTCGATGGATGCTGAAATTCCGCTCTTTGAATCCCGCTTTGTCGGAGTTTTTCCAGCCGCCTTTAAATCGTTGCCGTCATCCCAACTATTGCTCTTCGCCCGATCAGCGAGCCGCCGAAAATCTGATAATGCCGCCGATCCAGCAGGTTGGTGACGTTCAACGTGACTGCAAGCTGTGGCGTAATCTGGTAGGAGCCGCTCAGGTTTACAAGCGTGTATGTCAGAATCGGCCCCTTGTAAATGCCCGCTGCCCAATCAAAACGCGGGATGAACTTCACCGACACGCCAAGTTGGTAATTGTCCCGCTGATAATTTACACCTGCATTCGCTTTGTGCTTCGGGGCGTTAGGCAACAACGCATCGTTGATGTTTTGAGTGACAATTTTGAAATCGAAGAACGAGTAGTTTGCATTCACCGAGAAATGTTCGTCCACGTAGTAGTTCGCACCGATTTCAAAACCGGACTCATTCACTTCTCCCGCATTGCCATACGACCAGACGGTTCGCAATATGGTTTCTCCCGGCAGTGTAATCTGTCCCGGATACTTGGGGTTCACCGAGGGCGCAAGATCGGTGATGAAATCTTTGAGCTGGTTGTAGTACACATCGAGCGTTACATACATCTGCTCTGCAAAAATTCCTTTGTAGCCGACTTCATATCCGGTGATTTTTTCTACTATAAGATTGTCGTTTCCGAAATAAACGAGGTTCCTGATTGGATGCTTCACGTTGAGGAACAACTCGGAGTAGTTCGGCGCCTGAAATGCTTTGTTAAACGTAGCGCGGAATGAATGCCCGGATACCGGAGTCCAGACGACAGCAACTTTGGGGGAGAATTGACTCTTGTGCAGCGTGCTTCTGTCGATTCTTCCCGCGATGATGCCTTTCAATTCGTCAAGGAATCTGTATTCGAGCTGACTGTAGACCCCGCTGAGGTTGTCGTGGTGCGCCGCAAGAGTCAGTGTGCCTTTGGTATCAACGGACTGGTACCGGTGCGATCCGCCTACGATGACATACAGTCGTTCTTCAAGTGCGGCGAAGCGATATTGCAAATCCAATTGTCCGATAAATGATTTTTCATCGAGCGGTAACCCGGTTGACAATGAAAGTTGCGGTTGAAGCGAAGTCCTTCCCGTCCCCCAGCCCTGAATGTAAAGATGATCGGAATTGTAGCTGACTCTTCCCCAGGGTTTGATTGCTTTGGGAATTTGCACCCGGCCAATGCCGGTGACAAGTACTTCATTCTCAACCTGAGTGATCCCGCCTTCACCGGTAACGGTCGCACCCGCATCATAGTCATCGTAGTCGACGCGTGCAGAGCCGTACGTGGAGACGACTTTTCCTCTGTTGAGCGGAACGACTTCCGAATTCAGAAATGGATTCAAGTCGTATTCAAACGGGAAAGACAAAACACCAGTTGTGAAATTATAGCTTGGGCGAGAAACACTCCACGTATCGCCTTGAGATCTGCCTGCGTTTATTTTGTACGACCAACGATCAGCAAACGCCGCATAACGAACATCTGTGCGGATAGTATTCTTCTCTCCTGCTGCTATAGTCACTTTACCTCCCGCGATATCCTTCGGCCTTGGAGTCAGAATGTTAATCACGCCGTTGAATGCATTCGCACCGTACAACGCCGAGCCGGGACCGCGGATGAGCTCGATCTTGCCGAGGTCTTCTGCAGGCACCGAGAGGCCGTTCCATTCCTGCGATCCGAGAAATGCAACCGCAAGGTCTCGTCCATCTAACAACACAAGCAACCGCCGGTTCAGTGAGCTGTTAAAGCCCCGCGTATTCACATTGAAGTCGTTCAGACCGTTCTGCGCAATATCGACTCCGGGCAGCGTCTCGAGAAGTTTGGGAACCTGGCCGCTCACGGCATTCAGCTTGATCTCTGCGGGCGAAAGAACGGACACTGATGCAGGAGCGTCTGTGATTTTCTCCCCTCGTAACGACGCACCGTACACCGTAACATCGCCGATCTGAACCGAGGATTCAGCCATGGAAATATTCCGCGTGACAACCGAGCCGGCGGTGACCTCAACATTGGTGATCTGTTGGGTTTCGTAACCGACGAGAGTTGCAACAAGGTTATACGTTCCGGGGGAGACACCCTTGATTTCGAATTCTCCGTTCGGGTCGGTGGCTGCGCCGAGGGTTGTCCCTCTTACAACAACGTTCACGAGCGGCAAAGGCGAGCTGGACTTCCGGTCGGTGATGCGGCCTTTGATTATGCCGGTGTTTTGTGCAGGAGACGAAGAGTGAAGGCCGATACCAAGCGCGCACACGAATGCGAGAGTACGGAGCCTGCCTTTCATGAAGGAGATTTCTGGCATATCATTTCCTTGAAGTCGTGGCAACGGAACTGGAGGGTGGGCGGAACGATTATCAAAAAAAAGGACTCCCTTGACGGGGAGTCCTTTTCAAAATAGGATTAGAAATTCTTTGCTTGCATCGCCCGGAAGTGGCCGATGTTCTCAGTATCCTCAACAATACGGATCTGTACCGGACCAATGTCTTTCACAAGCCAGAGGCGCGAGGTCGTTGCGTCATCCTGCACGACCGAACCGCCGACGGTGATCTTCCTCCACGTGCGCGACCGGTATGCTACGCGTTGCACACGAGCAGCACTGCTATCTGTAATTGTTTCTTGCGTTTCGATCTTCCCGAAGATTTGCAAACGCACTTGTGTGCTCGCGGCGCCGGGGAAGGTCGAGTCGAATGCGGTCCACTGCGCACCTGTGGTACCAACTCCCTGGCTTCCACGTGCAACAGGAACCCAAACTAATGTATCCCGTGCAGTCGTTCCTACGGTGATGCCGAATGCCCGCTTGAACGGTCCGATCGACTGCATAAAATAGAAGTCGTTGCTATTGGCAGAGTCTTTCTTGATAAGCAGCGTACGGCTAACGCCTACCACAAAGCCGCCCGGCCCGAAAGGTCCTCGTGTGCTATCTTTGATCACAGTGGCTGTTCCGCCTAACGGCGACGGCTGTGAGTTGGTAAGAATTGTCCAAAATGTTATGTA
>JBBRUI010000302.1:0-5425 GCA_038247945.1 Bacteroidota bacterium
CCTGACGACAATTAGAATTCCCGAAGAATGCGGGAATAAATTGGTAGACTGGTATCCGTTCCCTTTCGTCTGTAACGATTGTTCTCGGATACCAGTCTACCAATTTATTCCCGCATTCTTCGGGAATTCTAATTGTCGTCAGGCGGGATTTCTAAATGTCGCTAATCAGGAATTCCTTATTCTTCTGCGCGTGTACGAGAAACGATTCCAAAAACGTCTCAAGAATTGGGGAGGCAACCGATATTGTATCCTTTAGGCTTCAAGCAACGAGGGTTGCCAAGGGCTTCGTAGGCACAAGATTCCCCATACGGGAATTAGTGATGTCGCAAAGCCGGACTCAACAATACTCACGTTTTTCAAAAACACAACAATTGTCGCTTTGCTGTCATCTTCCAGTTGTAATCCGTGCCAAGTTAGGGAATTGCAATTTCTAAATTCTATTTCTAACGGGAGTGCCAACAAGATGGAATTTGTTGGAGTTTTCAATTCAAACCATCGGGCTGAAGCATTAGCTTTGCGAAAGGTAGGAATGCCGAGTTTGCATATGTTGTTTGGTGAGGACTCAATAATCGCTAAATACAACTTCACAAAAAAATATCCGATTATCTTTGCAGTCAAAAATCAAATCGTGATATTTACAGTCGTCCCAATTCCTACGGATGACGAGTTTTCTGTAATTCAATATCAAAACCTCCTTGAAATTGTCGGAAATGCAAATTAGGGACGAGCAAAATCGCGCTGAGAAATGAGGAACGGAATCCTCGCCTTTGTCTTGAGCGTTACTATCATCTGCCTTCTTGCCGAAGTCAGCCGCGAAAACCGCAAAATCCTAGCACTTACAAATTTGCTTCTCGTTCACGAAAACAGAAACACAGTAATGAAGGTCGCTTGTGATCCTTTGACTGTTAACTACAATCCCCAATACTCATCGCATTTCGATGAGTCTCTGCTGATAGCATCACAGTACCGATTAACGCCCAAGGAGGTTGTGTTGGAGATGCCAGTGGTCCCAGATCTGCTAAACTCCATAGAGAATACCTATGGTCAGATGAGACCAGGTGGAAGGTATCATGAAGGTATAGACCTATTTGTCCCGGCTGGGACGCCGATCTCCTCGGCTACCGATGGACTGATTCTCTTTGCTGGCAGAGATTTCTTTGGCGGAAATGTAGTTAAAGTATTTGGCGTTGACAACAGAATATACTACTATGCGCACTTAAGCTGTTATGTTTCACTCGCGACAGGCAGCGAGGTTAGAATGGGGGAAATTATTGGGTTTGTTGGTAACTCGGGGAATGCCGTCTTGACCCCCCCCCCACCTTCATTTTGAAATACAAAAGGTTCTATGGGTGGTACCACTAGTGACGAGAGCTCTTAACCCTTACGAAGAGTTGATTCGTTACTCGACATTAAAGTGAGGGCCCAATTACCACTATTGTGTCGAACTCGAAGATGGATAAGGAAATGCTTTTTCTCATTGGTACTAATTCTATGTTCTGTTGTTTTGTTCCGAACATTCATTGTTGAAATCTACGTTGTGCCGTCACAGTCGATGGCCCCAACTTTGATCGCTGGAGATTTTATCCTTGTAACAAAGTTTTCCTATGTTCTTCGTTCTCCGGAGTTTTTACCATTTTCCGACATACCCATAAGATATTTCGCTTTTCCAGGAATCAAGCCTATGCGTCGAGGAGATGTCGTGGTCTTTCGATCACCGAACATCCCTTCTAGCGACTCCCGCAATTTTGGATATGCGTATGTTAAAAGATGTATTGGTCTAGCGAAGGATACCGTGCGATTTGGGAGAGGGCGTGTTTTACTGAATGAGGTTATAGTAGATACTTCAATGTATGGGTTATTCGTGTGGGACAGTTCCGATGACACCATTCAGTATCGAATCCTAGCGAAGGGTGACACGATTAAGTTGTCGCACGAATTGCAACAAAACTGGTCATCAATAGTTGAACGCGATGGACATAACATTCGAACGGATTCTTTGAATGAATACAGAATTGACGGCGTTTCATCTAGGAATTATGTTGTGGAACAAAACTACTCATTTATGCTCGGCGACAACAGGTTAATGAGCTCCGACAGTAGAAAATGGGGATGCGTGCCTGAGTCAAAAATCATTGGACAAGCTGAAATAATTGTTTGGTCGTGGTCCCCGGATATTCCCATTGCAGATTTCTTCACAAAGGTTCGTTCAATCAGATGGAACCGCATCGGTAAGGTTATCGAATGATATTGTGATTTTATTTTCGTTTCTTCAATGCAACTCTTCGATAGCGATCTCATTCGATGCCGTTAAGCACAGTCTCGGTCTCCCGTCCCATCACCACGCTCATGTTCTACATCGGCGTAGTGTTGCTCGGCATTCTCGCCTTCACAAATCTCAGCGTTGATTTCCTCCCCCCCATTAAAATCCCCAAGCTTACAGTCCAAACTTCCTATCCCAACACATCACCGGAAGAAATTGAGAATAGCGTAACAAAGCCAATTGAGTCTGCGCCTGAAACCGTTGTTGGTGTAAGGAGAGTTTCATCAATCTCACGAGAAGGTCAATCGGTGGTGGCGGCTGAGTTCTACTCGGGTACGAACAGTAATCTTATTCCCCTCGAAGTGGGTGAGAAGCTGGATCATGGAGTGCAACATTCCATCCGATTATGTAGATTGTCCCTCACAATCTGATCAATTCTTCCAATGTCTCTCTCCTCAGTTTCCGTCAGCCGCCCGATTACGATTCTCATGTTTTATGTTGGAGTCGTACTGCTTGGCTTTTTGGCTTTTCTTAACCTCAGCGTTGATTTCCTTCCGCCCATAAAAATCCCCAAGCTCACAGTCCAAACTTCTTATCCCAACACATCCCCTGAAGAGGTTGAGAACAGCGTAACGCAGCCAATCGAGTCTGCGCTCGGTACTGTTGTTGGAGTAAAGAAAGTCTCATCGGTTTCGCGTGAAGGGCAATCGGTCGTCACGGCGGAGTTTTACTGGGGAACGAACATGGACTTTGCGCTGCTCGAAGTGCGGGAGAAGTTGGATCAAATGCGCGGGGCGCTGCCGAGGGAAGTGGGACGGCCAACCATCTTGCGTGTCGATCCTTCTATTGAGCCGATTATGACAATTGCTCTTTCTACAAAACGAGGAGAGGAGAAATGGAGTAATGGAATGAGGGAGGCGAAGAGCGCGCTTGACACCCTTCGACTTCGTTCGTCCCGCAGGGCGGGACTCACTGCGCTCAGGGTGACGAATGACTTAGTTGAGTTGAAGGAAACTGCTCGCGCCCTTATCAAGCGACGCATCGAACAGATTGACGGCGTTGCTCAAGCATCCGTGCTTGGAGGTGTTGAGCGTGAAATTCATGTTGATGTTGACTCGAAAAAGCTGCAATCGTTTGGCTTGACGCTTGACTTGGTGTCGCAAACGCTTGCAAGCGCGAACCTGAATCTCCCCGGTGGCTCGATAAAGAAAGGATTATTTCGCTATTCGCTCCGCACGCTCGGCGAATTTACTACTGTCGAAGAGATACGAAATGTCGTTGTCACTCAGACTTCATCTCAACGGTTGGTGCGCCTCTCGGATATTGCTATTGTCAACGATACATACAAAGTGCGGCTTGGCATGACGCGTCATAATGGTCAAGAGATTATCGCTCTTCAAGTTCGCAAAGAAGCGGGAACAAATACGGTTGAAGTGTCGCACAAAGTGCATGAGGTGCTTGCGCAGCTTCGCTCGGAGTACCCAAAACTACAGCTTGCTGTTCTTTCCGATCAGGCGGAGTTTATCGGCAAATCCATCTCCGATGTGCAGCAGGCAATTCTCATCGGTGCGTTTCTTGCGTTTATCATCTTGTTCTTTTTTCTGCGGAAGCCAAAGTACCCGCTTATCATCGGCCTCACGATGCCGGTCTCCATACTTGCGACGTTTGTTGCAATGTATTTCCTCAAGATCAATCTCAACATCATCTCGCTCACCGGTCTTGCGCTGGGCATCGGCATGTTGGGGGACAATGCAATCATACTCATCGAAAACGTCACACGCTTGAGAGAACAGGGCATAAGTCTGATGGATGCTACACTTGAGGGAGCGAAGGAAATCAGTGTTGCAGTTACAGCCTCCACGCTCACCAATGTTGCCATCTTCCTGCCAATCATCTTTGTAGAGGGCGTAGCCTCACAGCTTTTTGTTGATATGGGAGTTACGATGACGGTGTCGTTGCTTGTTTCGCTGTTCGTCGCAGTAACATTAGTGCCGATGCTTGTGTCTCGTGAAGGAGTGTTGAGTAAGAGGCGACAGAACAATGAATCATCGGGTCATAGTGGTGCAGATGAAAACCCACTTGAAGTCTCACGCCAAGACGCAAAGTCGCAAAAGAATTTCGATAGGAATAAGAAAAATATTTCTCTTGGCGCCTTGGCGACTTTGCGTGACATTTTCTATAAATGGGTTGATGAAGTTAATTCAGCCGGCCACCGCTTGCTTGATAACTATCTTGCCTGGGCGCTGCAACACAGATGGAAAGTTATTTTTGGAACAATAGCCGTTTTCCTCCTTTCGATCCTCGTTTCGCTTTTCATCCGAAGCGAACCTGCGCCGGACATAGACCAAAGCCGATTCACTATTCAAATCATTATGCCTAAAGGAACATCCTTAGAAGGCGTCTCATCGTTTGTAGAGAATATCGAGCGCGAGCTGAGTAAGCTCAGTGATGTTCAGGGAGTGTATTCATCCATAGGAATCACCGATGAGACAAACATCTGGACGGTAAGCGATGCCGCAATCGAGCGTGCGATATTTGAAGTACATGTGAGAGAAGGCTCTTCAACGAAGTACATGCTTGAGCAAGCAAGGGGGATTGTGGGCAGGCTTCAATCGAGCACGTCCGGAGTTGAGTTAGCAATTCGCGCACGTGGAACAACGTTTGAACAAATTCTTCGTCCCGAAGCAAATGACATCAAGATTCGGGTTGTCGGAAAAGACCCGGGTATTGTTTCACAAATTGCGAAGAAGTATTCTGATGAGATAAAACCGGTGCAAGGTTTGGTGGATGTGCGACTGTCGTTGCAGAGCGGAACTCCCGAGTATCGCATAAGAATTGATCGTGACCAGGCAAGCAGATACGGCTTATCAGTGCAAGTCGTTGCCGAGCATGTTCGGCAGCATGTGCAGGGTGCAGAGGCAACAACGTTGAGCGACTTCGATAAGAAGGTAACAATTCGCGTTCAGCCGGCTGTTGATGCAAGAAAAGACTTTGAAGATGTCCTTGATTCGAGAGTCGGTTCACCTGGAGTTTCTCTTCGCACGCTTGTTCACTGGGAAAAGACTGTTGGGGTTGGAGAAATTTGGCGTGAGAATCAACAGCGCGCTTTAGTGATTGTCGCGAATGTGAGTGACCGCGCACTTGGCTCAGTTGTCGAAGAGCTGC
>JBBRUI010000303.1:0-5387 GCA_038247945.1 Bacteroidota bacterium
CACGGCACATAATCCTGCATGCTCTCCGTCCGGCGCAAACGGAGAGCCTGCCTGCCGAAAGGCAGGATTTCTTCTGAGTTTTGTATGATCGATTTTATGATTCGGGAGAATTCCTTCGCGCATTCTGATGGCTTCTGGTTTTCGTTCTTGCCCAATAGAAAGTTCTGCGACAAAATAAACTAGGCAACATAGCGTTGTACTTCTGGGCAGTATAAAAACGGCGTAGCATGTAATTCACAGAACTGGCTACAATTATTGCCTTCCACAATTTCACAAAAGGAGTTACCATGAAGAATATTTTCCGATTTGTCCATGGTGGGCGATTCCTCTGTGTGATGTTTTGCCTATTGACCAGCATAAATCCATTGCATGCCCAATGGAATCATTCTTATCCGATTTATGGCGGAGCTGTATTTCGTTTGGCTTTGAATGAAAACAGAATATTCGCAGGAACATGGAATGGCGTATATTTATCTACAAATGATGGAACAAGCTGGGATCAAGTAAATACTGGACTTCCTGCAGGACCGGTTATCACTGACCTTTTCTGCCACGGCCAGAACGTATTTGCTGCGACAAGCAGCGGTCTATATGTCTCCAGTAATAATGGAACAAATTGGACGGCTGTTACTAATGGTTTGCCTTCAAACCAAGGGGTATTTTGTTCTGCGCTCAAAGAAAATAACATCTTTGTACAGTGCTGGAATGGTGTCACGTATTTGTCAACGAACAGCGGAATGAATTGGACGGCGGTTAGTGATAGTATGGGGGTAACCTCTTTCGCAGTAAAAGGAAATAATATCTTTGCCGCAGGTTTCTATGGTATATATTTATCAACTAATAATGGTACGAATTGGACGAGGCTCAGCGATCGCTGGGTTTATACTATAGGCGCAGATAGTGTCAACCTTTTCGCATACTTTGTAAACGACGGCGTATATCTATCTACAGATAATGGTGTAAATTGGATCGCGAGAAATAATGGTATAAGTGGTAGGTTCGTTGAATGCTTTACAGTGAGCGGGAGTAATATTTATGCCGGAACTGTTTTCCATGGCGTTCACCTGTCTACGAATAACGGAGACAGTTGGACTCAAATTAATAATGGTATTGCTTCTTATGGTTATAACATCTCTGTTTACGACATAAAAGTAAGCGGGAATAAAGTATTTGCTGCAACTGAAGGCGGCGGTACATATCTATCAACAAATCGTGGAACAAATTGGAATCAAGTCAGCACTGGATTAACTGCGGTTAAGATCAATGCGATTGGGATTAGCGGGAATAATATTTTTGTTGGGACGCGGGGAGGGAGCCTCTATTTATCTAACAATAATGGTTTATCTTGGAGACATATTAATATGGGCCATAAAGACATTAACACACTCGCCGTAAATGGCAGTAATGTCTTTGCTGGTACGGATGGAGGATATGTAAGCGTCTCAACAGACAATGGAGAAACCTGGGAAAGGCATACTAACGGGTGGTTACCTGGGCCATTTATTAGTTCTGTTATCACAATAGGGAACAACGTTTTTGCGTCTTCACGATGTGGTGGAGTGTGTCTATCCACTGACAATGGGACAAACTGGACTGAAGTCAATAATGGATTAAGCGAGTTGTGCGTCTATGCTCTAGCAACTTATGGAAACAATATTTTTGCGGGAACAAGTGGTGGAGGAGTATATCGCTCCACGAATAGTGGTTCAAATTGGGCAAGCGTTAACAATGGATTGACCAATCTGAATATTAGTGCCCTGGCGACTGATGGGAATAATGTCTTTGCAGGGGGCAAGGAGGAGTATATTGGTCGACGAATAGTGGTTCAAGTTGGGCAAGCGTTAACAATGGATTGAACAATCTATACATTCGTGCTCTAGTAACTGATGGCAATAATGTCTTCGTTGGCGGGGAGGCTCTAGCGAGTGTTGGGGGTGATTGGGGCGGATTATATTTGTCGACGAATAATGGTTCAAATTGGAGACAAGTTAATGATGGGTTGTCTAATCACAATATTGGTACGCTATTAATACACGGGAACAAGATTTATGCGGGAACAAATGGAGGTTTAAATTCAGCTACAATTTCGGAAATAAGTTCTGTTGAAAATGAAATAACCTCTTCTTCCGCATTTAGTTTATTCCAGAACTATCCTAATCCATTTAATCCCTCGACAACTATCTCCTTCGTCCTTCCATCCAAATCGTTTGTATCATTGAAAGTGTTTGATGCATTGGGGAGAGAAATATCTGTTCTTGTCTCCGAAGAGTTATCGCCCGGAACTTACAAACAACAATGGAACCCCGTAGGATTGGCAAGCGGAGTTTACTTCTACCGATTGCAGGCAGGAACGTTTACTGAAACAAAGAAACTTCTTTTGCTCAGATAAGATAACTGCAACCAACAGAACCGAATATTGAAGGGAAGAAAGTGTCCCTTGCCGAGCTCGCGCTTAAGTCAACGCAACAAAGGCAGAATGCTAATGGGAACTTGAATCCTGTCCCAAACTAAGTTATATTTTCCACAGCAAAACCGTTAGGGGTGTCCCGACAACAACAGCGGGACTGAGAACAAACCCTAAGTGCATACGCACAAGAACCTGATCCGGATAATACCGGCGTAGGAAAACGGAAAGTCTTCTTGATTTCTTTTCAGCCGTTTTCCTTTTGTGAACAGGGAAACGGCTTTTGTGTTTTTAGGGCTCAGTTGAAGAACTCATCACAGAGACCACTGAGAAATGAGAGATCACAAAGAATATCTCAAACAAGTTTCTCTCAGGGTTCTCTACAAACCTCCGGGTACTCTGTGGTAAGTCTTTTTGATTTCTTTTGGAAACGGCTTTCGTATTTTTGAGAGGAGAAGGAAATTCATGAAACGAATTTTGAATCTCTGTACAGTATTGTTATTATCTGCAATTTCTGTTTGCGCACAAACGGGAATCATCCGTGGGAAAGTTATTGATGCGGTAACCTCAACGCCATTGCAAGGCGCGAACGTTTTGATAGTGGGAACAACAATCGGCAAAGTTACAGATACGAATGGTGACTTCAGCTTTACAGACGTAAAGCCGGGAATCTATGAGTTACGTGCTTCATACGTTGGAAATATTCCTCAAACAACACAAATTATTTTGAAGGAAGGGGAAACTACAAATCTCACACTGTCACTTGGAAAGCTGGATTTCGTCATCGATCCAATAACTACTACAGCGACACGCGGCAAGGAACGGGAAACTCCGGCAACATTCTCCACGCTTGAACGCAGCGAGATCCGCGAACGCTACACGACGCAGGATATTCCGGTGCTGCTCTCCGAGCTTCCCTCGACAACATCCTACTCCGAAGCGGGCAACGGCATCGGCTACACGTATCTGAACATCCGCGGCTTCGATGCGCGGCGGATTGCCGTGATGGTGAACGGCATCCCGCAAAACGATCCCGAAGACCACAATGTGTATTGGCTGGATATGCCGGACATCGCCGCAAGCGCCGAGGATATTCAGGTGCAGCGGGGCGCGGGCAGTGCGTTCTACGGACCGCCGGCAATCGGCGGCTCGGTGAATCTGGTGACGAACAACTTCGGACGGGAGCGTGCGTTCCAACTCTCCGCGGGCGTCGGCAGCTTCAACACGAAGCGGTACTCGGCGTCTGTCAATTCCGGGTTGATCGATAACCGGTACGCGTTTCACGGACGCCTCTCGAAAATTCTCAGCAGCGGGTATCGTGACCGTTCGTGGGTGGATTTCAACAGCTACTTCCTCGGCATGATCCGTTACGATGAGAACATGACGACGCAGGTGAATTTCTACGGCGGTCCGCTCTCCGATCATCTCGCGTATTACGGTATCCCAAAGTCCGACGTGAAGGACAGGGACAAGCGGAAGTCCAATCCGATTTTGAGAGATGAAGAGATCGAAAACTTTTCGCAGCCGCATTATGAGTTGTTCCATGAGTGGCGGCTGAGTCAGAATCTTACACTCAACAATACTCTGTTCCTTGTTTTGGGTGATGGATTTTTTGATTACGATGGCTCGTGGGCGCCGTACTCGTACTACCGCTTCACGCAGCAAAACGGTTTCCCTGTCACCGGCGATCCCGATACATTGTATTTGCAGAATGCTTTGATTCGCGCCGTCGTGAGCAACAAGCAATGGGGCTGGCTGCCGCGGTTGACGTTGAAGCACGAGAACGGCGAGCTAATCGCCGGAGCGGAGCTGCGCATTCACCGCTCGGAACACTGGGGAAAATTGCAGCGCGCCGATGAGCTGCCTGTGCCCGTTCCTGAAAACTATCGCTACTACGAATACAAAGGCGCGAAGGATATGTTTTCGTTGTACGCGCAGGAAACGTACAAACTTCGTCCCGACCTTACCGGAATGGTGAGCCTGCAGTATGCGTTCAACCGTTACAGGTTGTTCGATGAGAAGTTTATCGGAACGGATTTTTCTGTGCCGTATCATTTTGTCAATCCCCGTGTCGGCGTGAACTACAATGTCGATGAGAATTGGAATACATACATCAGCGTTGCGTACACTTCACGCGAACCGCGGCTCAAGAACTTGTACGATGCGGCGGAAGCAAGTACGCCCGCGGCGTGGGGCGCAATCGTTCCGCAGTTTGCGGTTGATGCGAACGGCAAATTCGATTTCGCCAAGCCGCTCGTCAAGCCGGAGTCGCTGATTGACGTTGAGCTGGGCGGCGGATTTTCAAATGAGAGTGTGAAACTCAGCGCGAATGTTTTCTGGATGGAATTCTCGAACGAAATTGTAAAGAGCGGCCAGGTTGACCGCTTTGGTCAGCCCATTACCGGCAACGCTGCGCGGACACGCCATGCAGGCATTGAATTGACAGGCAGAGGAAAATTGACGAATGAACTCGAATTGAGCGGCAACACAACGTTCAGCCGCAACCGCTTTGTGCGCCATACGGATTTTTCGACAGGTACGCCGTTGAGTTTGAAGGACAACCCGATTGCCGGCTTCCCGGATTTTCTTGCGAACGCAAGGCTAACGTTCCGGAAGGAAAATTTCAACATCTCACTCAGCGCAAGATTTGTCGGCAAGCAGTACACGGATAATTTCAAGGACGAAGCTAATACCGTCGATCCGTATTTCGTCAGCGATGCTTTCGCCGCATACACGTTCATCGACCTGATTGATAATGTTGATGTTGAATGCAAGCTTCAGGTCAACAACATGTTGGATTGTTTGTATGCTGCGTATGGAGAAGGGGCGGCTTTTTTTGTTGCGGCGGAGCGGAATGTGTTTTTTAATCTTGCGATCAACCTGTAGGGAAACCATTGTTCGAAGGACTCCTATGGAGAAACGGTTATCTTGGAGAAAAAATTTGATGACGAGGTTGTCTAAAAAATCCTTGAGAGTCATTGCG
>JBBRUI010000304.1:0-5381 GCA_038247945.1 Bacteroidota bacterium
ATCTCCTTTGCAAGACGGGTCAGTTCCTGTTCGTAGGCATGGTTTTCTTCCTCTGCTCTCGCAACGCGAACTTGCAGGCTTTCGCTCCGGTCCTTCAGCTTGTCGTGATCGCGCTGTTTCTCGGCCGTCGTGTGTACAAGCCCAATCGTCCGGTCGTTCAGCAATTTCAGATCGGATTTCTTCGCTTCCAATCGTTGGCTTGCCTCTTCGAGCTCGGTACGCCGTTGTGCTAACTCCCTCTCCATCTCTCCCTGCTTCACGCCGAAGCCCATCACTTTTTGTTCGAGAACGATGACGAGCTCTTCAAGGCGGGATTTCTCAACCCGCAGTTCATTCTGTTCTGCTTCGTATCGAAGAATATTATTCTGCAGTGCTTTTGTCTGTTCGCCCGCAACGAGCGTCTTCTGTTCGATGCGGTTTACTTTTTCCATGTGCAGACTTGCATCGCGTTGTGCTTCCGTCAATCGCCGCTCCACATCGCTCATCGATTCGCGCAGTTCTTCAAAGCGGCTTTCCTCCTGGAAAAGATCCACATCGATCTGTTCTTTGCTTGAAGACATCTCCTTCAATTTCATTTCAAGCGGCTCCAGTCGGCCAACAAGCTGCGAAAAATCCCGCTCCATCAAGTCAATCTCGAACGAACGCAGCTTGATTTTCACGTCGTTGTACTGTTCCGCTTTTTTCGCCTGGCGTTCGAGCGAGTTGACAGCTTTCTGAACTTCGGCGACGATATCGTTCACGCGCACCAGATCCGCCTGTACGGCTTCTGGCTTTCTGTACGCTGCTTTGCGACGATGCTTGTATTTTGTTACGCCGGCTGCTTCTTCGAAGAGCCTGCGACGTTCATCCGTCTTGTCGCTTAAAATCGTCTCGACCATTTTCAGTTCGATGACTGAATACGCATCCGCGCCCATGCCCGTATCCATGAACAAGTCGAGGATGTCCTTCAGGCGGCATGGAACTTTGTTGAGCAGATATTCACTTTCGCCCGACCGATAAACCCGGCGGCCGACGGTTACCTGCGTGTACTCGGAAGGAAGAATGCCTTTGTTGTTTTCGATGACAAGCGATGCTTCCGCCATGCCCAATGGTTTGCGGTTCTTCGTGCCGTTGAAGATAACGTCTTCCATCTTTTCGGAACGTAGCGCGCTGTAGCGTTGTTCGCCCAACACCCAGCGGATCGCGTCGACGATGTTGGTCTTACCGCACCCGTTCGGACCGACAATAGCGGAGATGCCGCTGTCGAAAGTAAGATTCACCTTCTGTGCAAACGATTTGAAGCCGATTATTTCGAGTTTCGATAAATACATTTAGTGTGTTCGTGTCAGAATATCATTGCGGAGGAACGTCACATACAACGAGCCGGACTGTGTGTAATCAAGATAAAAATAAACTGCAGCAAACATTCCGATCAGAGAAAGAACGCCAATCACATACACTTTCAACGGAGTCGTATCAAGAATGATGGAGATGCCTTTCAGGAACCTGAAGAGGACCCAAATCAGTAACACCATAAACAGAATTACGGCAGGTAGAATGTACACCGGGCTGTCCATTAATCTATATAAAATCATCCCGAGAGGAATCAGCAAAAGAAGCGGCGGCGTAGACCACATGGTGATTGCATATGCATGAAACGGATAAATCCGAACCTTGAAGATTGGGGCAACCACCCATAACCCCATGCTGATGATGAGAAGGAGAAGGAAGCATATTCCCGTAAACACAGGGAGAAACAATTTTGGATTGAGGATAAGCTTCACGACATCCTCCTTGAGATTGTCGGAGACGAGGATGTACGACAAAAGATTATCCAATGCGATGCTGCCACGGAACCGGTACAGAATACTCGACACGACAATCGCCGTTGCTGCAGAGACAATCAAGCCGAGCAATGTGCTGTGAAAAATTGTAACAATGCGTTGGTCGCGTACATCCGCAAAAAAATTATACGCGTTAACCATCGAACGGTTTAAGCCTTCACGAAACCGGCGGCTGATGTTATAGAGATATGCCGTCCCGATGAGAATGACAAGTCCGGTAACTACGTATAGGATGGGCGCCGAAGAGGGATTGCTTCCGATGGGCAGCGCAGAGAACTTGTCGTTGTTAAAAGCTGAACGGGCGGCATCGAACGCAATGCGCTTCTCCCTCCCCCGTGAGACGACGCCGAGCGAATGCATCCATGGATCAGTGGAGTTGACGGTGAGCGCCGGGCGGTCGCCTTTCCAATCGTTGAATGCCCAGAGAAAAACGCCGTCCGCATTGGACGCGCGAATAATATCGACGTGTTGCAAAATGTAGCGGGCTTGGGCCTGTGTCGAGAGAGGGTCGCTGTAGCCGTTGGTGTTATCCGGCTGGACTTCGGCTCCCATTCTCACGACGACAAGAGGTTTTCCTTCATTCGCGATACGGAGATCGTCCAGGTCTTTTTTAAATTCTTTGATGTCGCGGGTCGTCAAACTCACGGCAGCAAAGTCGACTAAATCATTGCACAAATCCGACGCGGAGTTTGTGGCATAATAGACGGGACGCGAATCGAGACTCTTTGCCAGCTTTGAAAGCTGTTCAACATACACGCGGGAAGCATCCGACCATGTTTCGAAATCATCGCCAAGCCCCCACGCAAACACAGACGGATGATTGCGATCCCGTAAAATCATTTCCCGCATCGCCGCACCCGCCAGCTCAACGTAATATTCCTGTGAAAGGACTGAAGCCGGAACGTTCTTCACCGGAAGTTCTTCGAGCGCAAGCATTCCGTACCGGTCGCACAAACTCAACATGTACGGGTGAGGAGGATGATGGCCGAACCGGATTGCATTCGCGCCGATACTTTTCATCATCACGACATCTTTTTCCATCTCCTCATACGGCAACGAGCTGCCGAATGACTGATGATCTTCCATCCAAATCATACCCTTGAGCAGAGTCTTCTTGCCGTTCACAACAATCTTGCCGTTTGCAAAATCAATTTTCCGGATCCCGGCGTTGACATCGTATTCGTCCACACTTTCCGCGGTCGCCGGATTTACCAGATACGTTTTGATGATGTACAAATCGGGTGTCTCGGGACTCCACAGTCGGGGGCCGGTCACGGTCAGCTCGACCGGGCCGGTAGTCCAGACTTTATTCTGAAAAATTACCGGGAGAGTGTTACTCTTGGCGACGGAAAGATTTGTTTGCTTATCAACAATCTCGGCATACCATTGAAGCCGATTGATCGTTGTATCGTCCTTTGTGGAAAAACTTCCGTCGATAAATGTGCTGACAGAGATCCTTGCGACTGTGAAGTCGGCGGAGATAGATTGTGTTGTCGCTACACTTGAAATAAAAACCTTCGGTGTCGCGAGAATGTACACGTCGCGCAAAATACCGCCATAATTTCTCCATCCCCAAACCTGCGACCTGAGAGGAATGGTCCGGGTCGGATCGAGTTTATTATCGGTTACAATCTTGATAACATTCTGCGTCCCCGCCTGCAAGACAGACGACGGTATCGAGGCGACAAAACTGGTGTACCCGCCGATATGACTGGTGATGAAGTCATTGTTGATCATAGCAGTAGTATTATAATTCGCTCCCAGCATCACCAAATGAAACTGGTACTTGTTCAGGTCATCAGGGCTGATTTCGAATATGCGCTGAAACGTCACCTCGCCGGTAAAATCGTACGCGCTGGGAACCCGGACGGTACCCTCCGGCCCGTCAAGAACCTTATATGTCCAAATTCCCGAAAGGTCTATTTTCTTTCGGGTTGGAGTATCGGCCAGGAATCCAACATCACTCCCCCGTTGCAGCGGGTTTCCGTTTTCAAGAAAGATGTATTGGGATAAAACTGATTGAAGGGGTAGAAATTGGAACAGTATTGCAGATATGATAACTCGGAATATGCGGGCCTTTGCCAACAGATAAACCAAAACCAGTGATTTGGGGTAAGATTTGAAGAAATATAATCAATAAAGCAGGGGAAAGCAATGGAAAATAAGGCTTTCCGGCGGTAATTGAGCCTATGAAGCCGAATTGAAAATGGCGGCGAATGAGTCGGCCTTCAGGCAGGCTCCCCCAACAAGCGCACCATCAATGTCGTTCTGAGCCAGCAGTTCAGCCGCGTTGTCAGGCTTAACGCTTCCCCCATATTGAATCGTGATCTGTTCGGCAATGTTCCAACCGTAGAGCTGACCGATAAGCTTTCGAATGTTCATATGAACCTCCTGCGCTTGCATCGGGGAAGCGGTCTTACCTGTCCCGATCGCCCACACAGGTTCGTAGGCGATGATGACATTCTTCATATCGTCAGAAGGAATTCCGGCAAGCACACCTTTCACCTGCACAGAAATAATCATGTCTGTCACGCCCTTCTCACGTTCATCGAGTTTTTCGCCGACACAAACAATCGGTTTTAATCCATTCGCCAGAGCTTTTTTTGCTTTCAGATTGATAATCTCATTGGACTCGCTGAAATATTGACGTCGTTCCGAATGTCCCAGAATAACATACTCGCAGCCCGTGGACTTCAGCATTTTCCATGATACTTCGCCCGTGTACGCCCCTTCATCATGCTCGCTCATGTTTTGCGCGCCAAGCTTGATGTTCGAATCTTTGAGAAGATTCGCAACGATTGCCAGCGATGTAAACGGCGGACAAACAATCACACCAATGTTTGGTTTGAGGTGTGAGGTCAGAGGTTTGAGAGCATTGATAAGTTCGACAGACTCTTCGAGAGTTTTGTACATTTTCCAGTTGCCGGCAATGATTGTCTTGCGCATAGTTTTTTTTTGTTAGATGATGAGAACTGTCAGCTTCGTTTTGATTCGAGATGTTTCCTAAGAATGTCGTTCACAATTCGGGGATTCCCCTTTCCCTTCATTCGCTTCATGGTCTCACCAACGAAGTAACCGAAAACTTTTTCGTTGCCCGCCAGATATTTTTCAACTTGCTGCGGATTGGCAGAGATCACTTCGCTTACGGCATTCTCGATGGCAGCAGTGTCGGAAACCTGAATCCAGCCCTCTCTCTTCACAATCACTCTGGGCTCATCAGGCTTCGACAGCATTTCGTCAAACAGATCTTTTGCAATTTTTCCGCTCACGGTTCCGTCATGGATCAAACCAATCATCGCGGCAAGGCGAGCAGGTTGAATAGGAAATTCCCGAAGTGAGATTTTTTTCTCGCTCAGAACTCTCAGCACGTCCGTCATAACCCAATTGCTGACAGACTTTGCATTTTCCTTGGGATTTTTTCTGTTGGCGGATGATAGTAACGCAAGCGTTTGTTCAAAGTAATCGGCGGTTGCTTTCTCGGCAGTCAGCACATCGGCATCGTAGCGCGGCAAGCCAAGCACATTCACGAACCGGTCACGTCGAGCGGTCGGATATTCC
>JBBRUI010000305.1:0-5345 GCA_038247945.1 Bacteroidota bacterium
ATATTCAGTTGGATATGCGGAGGCAGGATATCGATAACATTGCGAAGAAGCGGGATGCGTTCGCCGGCAAATGCATTGCCGAACCATGAGCCCGCATCGAAACTGCGGAGGTCTGCGAGTGATAAATTCCGGATTCTGCCTTTGGCGTTGGTCGTCCGGCGCACCGTCCGGTCGTGAAGCACAACGAGCTCGAAGTCCCGGGTCATGCGAACATCGAGCTCGATCATATCTGCCCCATCGGCGATTGCCTGCGTGAATGCGGCGATTGTGTTCTCCGGGGCGGCGCCGGAACTTCCCCGGTGCGCGGCAATCAGCAGCGGCTTCCCCCTCACTTACGCACCCATAAGCTGCTTCACTTCCTGGTTCACACATTCGATGGGCGACATACCATTGATCTCAACCACCACGCCTCGTTCTTTGAAGAAATTAATGACGGTGGCGGTTGTAGAATGATAAATCGCGAGGCGCCTGCGCACTGTTTCTTCCCCATCATCGTCGCGTTCGATGAGTTTGCCGCCACATAATGGACACGGCGTCTCTATCGTAAGACCATCAGAAAGTTTGTTGAAGATACTCCCGTCGTTGATGCACATCAGGCGGGCGCTCAGGCGGCGGATAATCTCTCCGTCATTGACGGCAAGATTTATCACCCGATAATTGTTGATGTTCAAGTCGCGGAAAATATTGAGAAGCGCCTCGGCTTGTTCCGGTGTACGCGGAAATCCGTCAAGGATAAAACCGTTCTTGGCTTTCGCCGAACTCAATACTTCCCGCACAATCCCGATCATGACATCATCGGGCACGAGCCGGCCTGCATCCATATTGGCTTTAGCCTTCATTCCCAATTCCGTCCCTTCACTGACAGCCAATCGCAGCATGTCGCCGGTGGAAATATGGGGCACGCCAAATTCCTCCGAGAGCAGTTTCGCCTGGGTACCTTTTCCTACTCCCGGCGGTCCAAACATAATTAGTCTCATGATTTTCGTAGCCAAAGTTTGTGTGATGGTGAACTGGATTCGTTGCGTTGTACTTTTAAAAGGTCGCCGGTATACGTCGCGTGGCAAGACGCGTTTGCCGCGCACGTTCTTTTCCGGTCTTGACTGCAAGCTGACCGCAGGCGGCATCAATATCTTCACCCGCATTGCTTCGAACAAAGACAGAAAGATTCTTTTCACGCAACCGGTCGGCTATCTGGTTCATGCGGGGGGAGGGTTTCAGCGCTGCCCCGGAACCGTGCATGCCGGTGAAAGCGATGGAATGATAAGGGATAATATTGATTTTACATGGAACGCGCCGCGCCAGCTTAATCAATTGTGCGACTTCGTAATCGGAGTCGTTCACGCCATCAAAGAAAATATATTCGTACGTCACGCGCTTGCCCGTTTTTGTGCAGTAGTATTCTATCGCGGACATGAGTTCCGTGACGTTGTATTTTTTGTTTACAGGCATCAGTTTCGTGCGCGTTTCATCGACTGCACTATGGAGCGACACTGCGAGCTTCGCCTTGCATTCATCGTCTGCCATCTTGCGAATTTTGTCCGCCCATCCTGCCGTTGAAATTGTAATGCGCTTGGCGGCGATGTTGATGCCTGTAATCAGAATGTCGACAGCCTTCATCACGTTATCGTAATTCATCATCGGCTCGCCCATCCCCATGAAGACAACGTTCGTGATGGGGCGTTCTGCATGCTGCTTGACTTGCAAAACCTGATCGACTATTTCCCCCGCGCTCAGGTTACGTAAAAACCCCATTGTCGCGGTTGCACAAAACTTGCAATCGAGAGCGCATCCGGCCTGGCTTGAGATACACAGCGTGAGCCGTCGCTGTTCTTCTTCCTCTTCTGCCTCGCCATCGCGAAACGAGCGACGCGGCGGAATGAGAACACTCTCGACATTTACTCCGTCGCGCAATTGAATCAGGAACTTTGTCGTTCCATCCAACGCAGAACGTTGCTGTCTTACAATCTGAACCCGTTCAAGTGCTGCAGTCCTTTCGAGCTCCTCACGAAAGGGCTTTGCCAGACTGGTCATCTCATTAAAAGAAGCGGCTTCTTTGGTGTAAAGCCAATCGAACAGCTGTTTGCCGCGGTAACGCTTTTCGCCGATCTTCTCGGCAAAATCTGAAAGTTCGGGCAGAGTTAAACCCAATAGATTATGAAGCGGGGGAGCCATTCGAATGCAACTTACGAAAGAACCTGCAGGTATTCAAGAAGCAGCCGGTGTACAAAAAAGCCTCTGAAGTGGTAGCTCCAGAGGCTATGTTGCAGTTTCAGTTCAATATACTAGTTTGCGTTTGCGTCTGCCTGGAAATATATCTTGATGCAAACACCGAAGGTCTGACTGTTGGCTGGTCCACTGCCGGTTCCTCGCAAAGTAACTGAGGGAAGCGCGGTATCAGAATTGGAGGCGAGTGCTGCACTGATTGTCGCAATGCGGGACATGAATGCGACAAAGCCGGGGCCAGCAGTAACAAGCCCTCCAGAATTCAGTAGAGAAACACCATTCTCAACTCCGAATGCACTGTATTGACCTGAGAAAGAAAGAACCTGGAGTTCGGGGTCACTGCCAAATCTTACAAATCCTTGTCCAGAAACAACTCCGTTTGGATATTGACCGGTGGCCTGAACACGAATATCGTAAACTCTCAATCCTCTGAGATTATTGGTGAAACTCGAGGGGATAAGAGTCGCAAGGTTCACATTGGTTGATCCAAAAAAGGAGCCGTTGCCCGGACTCACTGTTGAGCATGCTGCGACCGGATCGAGATTTAATGCGACATTCAACGGACTATTGATACAATCAAAGCCTGCCGTAACCAACAAGACAACGCAGGCAGCAAGAGCAAGTTTTGTTTTCATGATGAACCCCTATTGTGATTTTTTAGTTTAAACTTTTTTCAAGAATTAAAATCCGAAACCAAGGCCTGCCGAGAAATTGGTGATCGACCCAAAATTCGCATCAGCATGGATGTGCAGAATGGCAAGATTCAGGACAAGTCCGAGCGTTCCACGGAATTTATTGACACCGTCCAACGTAATGTCCACCGGTGTTCCTCCGGCCGACGGTGTGTATTTGATATTCATCGAGCTTTTCTCGTAACCAATTCCACCATACAGTTCTGCGATGGAGAACTTTTTGCTAATCTGTGGCCCGAATCCAAAATTGGTTATGGTAATAATATCGCCAACGGATATCCTGCTGTAGGTAAGAGACATGGCCAAATGGACCGCGGGCTCATCACCAAGATATTGACTGATACTGTGCCGCACACCGGCGCCCCAGTACGAAACCTTTGGTGAGCCGCTGATGGAAGGAATAGGCAAACCACGAACCATAAATTGCGTACCGTAGATACTCCCGATGTTGACCTGAAGCGCCGCCAGCGGTACTATCGAAGTGTTGATGGCACCGTCACTGCCGCGGTAGGATAATTTGGTGTTATTATCGACAACGCTATCTCCCTTGCCGCCGAAAATTGTTGCAGTCTTGAACGTTGATGGGTTATAGCCGGTAGGAGCCGCCGCTGTATAAGTTTTTTGTTCATCCCCAACTAAAGCTCCCATGCCCACGATATCCACCGAAAAATTGAATCCTGTTGTCGGAATCTCAGCAGACCGATACCAACCTGCACCCATATTCGCGCCAAAGATATCCGCCACTGGCTGCACGTACCCTCTTACCTGATTTTCGCCGAAGGCTTTAATGGCTTTGTCCACTGAAGAATCATCGGCTCTTGCGGTCAATGAACCAAAAGTCAAAGCAGAAACCATTGCAGCGATGGAAAAATAAAATTGTGACTGTTTTACCATAGAGCCTCCTGAGATAATGAATGTTGGTGGTGGATTGAAAGAGAGGTGGACTAAAAAGCTAAATTTCCATGAAACAGAATATGCCGCAAAGCACACATTTGAGGAGCCGGCCAATCTTGAATCCCGCCGTTATGTTTCGCTATTCACTGAATCAAAGTATGAAAACCCCTCCAAATGCGCAATCAGGCGTATTGGCTCACAATAAGCCGTTGCCTCATAATCCCTGTAACCGTCAGCAATATGAGCAATAAATCAAAAAGGAGAGTATGTGGATGCAATTCGGGAAGCGTAACCGTCTTGCATCCCTCCTCAAGCGTCTCTGGAAAGGCAAGCAACCTTGCATGCGGCAAACGACTTAGAGCTATGATTGCTCTCCGGCTTCCCTTTGATCAGAGCATTGCTGCACAAGTCCGCGAGTGACTAACTGAGAATAAATCTTAAAGCAGAAATCTCTTGTTTTCTTTCTCATATGGTTCCAATAAGGAAGACCGCAAGAATTCATGATCTGACTCCGGGTTCCAAGTTGAGATCAGGAGCAATCCCATCACCCCACAGTAAATCATACCTCATCGATTTCGCGGACAGGATATTGGAAATGTATCCATATTGAGAATCTGAGGGTTTTTGGATAGTTTATCTGCAAGTGAATTGCGGTTTCAGAATTCGGGTTAACCTCCCTTGATCACTGCACTCAACCATTAGAACAAAGCATTCAGGAAGATACGTTATTACAATTCGGGAATAAAATGAAATCAGTGGTCGGCTTTTGGTACAACATCAGAAGAGAGCTTGGAGGAGATTCAACAAGCTCGATAGCGATTCCATTGTTGATAATTATTTTCTTATTTGCTTCCACACTTTCTATTGCCGTCATGAATATTGCCTATGGCGTAGCGGCAATCCTTTGGGTGGGAAGAATGGTCTACAGGCGTGAAAATTCTTTTCCAAAAACGCCTTTCGATCTTTTCCTGGCAGCATATATTCTCGCAGAGACCCTTGCAACAATCTTCGCCTACAACAAACCACAGTCGGTTTTGTATATGTATCGCCGAGTGACATTGCTTCCGATTATCTACGTGGTTTTTGCAAACACCCGGAACACCCGACTTTTGCAGGTCTTCTTCGGAACACTCGTGGCATCTGTGGTTTTTGTTTCTTTATGGAGTCTGCGTGATGTAGTCCTCCACTTCAATGAATATCTCATGTTTCAACGACGCTTGCGAGAATTTCAGATGTATATGACCGCAGGTGGCATGATGATGTTCGGTATGTTGTTACTGTTACCCTTCGTAGTCCATCCTAAGACTCCGACGAAAATACGTTGGACTGCAATCATTGCAATGATACCGATAGCAGCAAACCTGCTGTTCACCTTCACACGAAGTTCATGGCTTGGTTTCCTTACAGGCGCAATTGTAATTGGTACGTACAGGGCAAAGAAGATTTTTCTTCCCCTCATTATCCTTCTTGTTGCGGTAGTAATGTTCTCATCACCCGAGATGCAAGATAGAATGTCCAGCATGTTTGATCCATACC
>JBBRUI010000306.1:0-5342 GCA_038247945.1 Bacteroidota bacterium
GGTGTTGAGGCAAACGTCGGTGAACCTCAGGTGGCATACCGCGAAACTATCATGGGTGAGGCCGATGCTGAAGAAAAATACATCAAGCAAACTGGAGGTAAGGGTCAGTATGGTCACGTCCGTCTGACTGTCCGTCCGATGAAGCCCGTCGTAGAAGGTGAGAAGATCAACAAGAATACCAAGCGCTACGATGATTTCGAATTTATCAACTCTATCAAAGGAGGTCTTATCCCACAGGAGTTCATTCCAGCTGTAGAAAAGGGTGTTCGAGAAGCTATGGATCGCGGTATCGTGGCTGGATTCAAGCTAGTAAATGTCTCCTGCGAACTTACCTTTGGTTCATATCACGACGTCGACTCATCAGAGATCGCCTACAAGATCGCCGCTTCTATGGCTTTCCAAGCTGCAGCCAAGCGTGCAAAACCTGTTATCCTCGAACCTATCATGAAGCTCGAGATCGTCGCACCAGAAAAATACATGGGTGATGTGAACGGTTCTATCGCTTCAAAGCGCGGTCAAGTCGAAGGGTCAGAACCTCGCGGCCAGGCTATCGCTATTCACGCCAAGGTCCCACTATCCGAAATGTTCGGCTACACTACAGAACTCCGCTCTATGACATCAGGACAGGGAAGTGCCATGATGGAGTTCGATCACTACGAAGTTGTGCCAGGTAATGTTGAGAAAGAGATCGTAGAGAAACGTAAGTAGGGGAAAGGCCTGTGCAAGGGTAGGTCTTGCACACAAGATGTGGATAACTACCTCTTTTCAACCACTACTAACGCGCTATAATTACCCCACTACCCGAGAGACATACGGACACCCGTATGTCTCTCATTCTTTGGTATTTATTAGTTCACTAATCAATTCATCATCATGGCTCGCACAACAAAAATCAACACTTCAGATTACTTCAAATATTTGGTCATTATGGGTCTTTTGGCCATATTAACCTATACGCTTCCTTCAGTTCAGGCGGCCATGTTCGGGTACTACTAGACGCAAAAACAGCAAAAACACCAAATATATGGCTCAAATAGTCATTGACTGGTGATGCTGATGAGTCTAGGCTACTTGGGTACGAGCCCGTAGCGGTTAATCATTAATGCAAATCAACACAATGAAGAAATCCATATCAGCTATAGTAGTCACGCTTTCGAGCATGGTCCTCGTGGCCGTCTCGACAATGCCGGCTGGAGTCCAGGCTCAAACAGGGACTTCCTTAGCAGCTTCAGCTAGTTGTTATACGTTTACTCGAGATCTCGGTATCGGTCTACCTTCCAATGACAGAGAAGAGGCCGCTCTCAATACTGTGCTCAATAACGCCAACATCGACGGGAGCACATTCTCTTCCTATGACGAGGACGTTGCCGCACGTGTCGTCATGCTCCAACAGAAATATGGCATCCGCGCCACAGGATATTTTGGCCCTATCACGCGTGCCAAGATCAACTCACTATTTGGTTGTAATGGAGGAACCTCGAACAACAACTGCCCGGTATTTTCTGTGAACCTCAACATTGGTTCCACCGGATCTGAAGTTGAAAGACTGCAGACCTGGCTCATAGCCAATGGGTATGACATCCCAGCCATCACCGAAGATCATGCCGCCAAGGGATATTTTGGCCCTTCGACTTCCAAGGCTCTAAAGAAATATCAGGACAAGGCGGATATCGGCGGTGACGAAGAAAAGTTAGGCACTCTCGGTCCAAAGACACGTTCCATCCTCGCGGAGCGCTGTATGCCAGGCAATCATAAGAAGGAAGATAACAATAAGAAAGAGGATAAGGATAAAAAGAATGATGATAATGAGCACAATGACAACAACAAAAATTCTTCAGTTGGAGTCTCTGCATCCCTCATGGATGCAAACACTGACAAAGTCGGTAGTGGTTTCGGACAGAGTGTGGGCATAGGGAACAACAATCCTGCTGATTGGCACTTTATAACTATGGTAACTTCGGACAAAGTTCGCAATATTCGGGAGATTTATATCAAATCGAACAGGTACGGCGAGGCATGGTCAACAACTAACAATACGTCTCTTGTAGGAAGTGGACCTTATCCTCTATATGTTTCTGGAAAGGCATATGAAAACACAGCCTATGACCAGATTATTCCGATCGATTCCTCTGGTACTACACGCTTTGATCTCTACGCACAGCCAGAGTCAACGCCGTTTGCAGGAGGAACAATCGTAGTCAACTTTATTGATGGAACATCAGCGCAATCCACCATCCCTGTCTCTGCAGTGCAACAAGCTTCAGGTGTTGCATGTTCAACGTCGGACTTCCGTTGTTCAGGTGGCGTTGTTACTCAAACCCCAAGCTGTTCTCTCTACGCGAACAAAAGTTCCTACAGAGTAGGGGAGACCATCACTTATTCTTGGAATAGTCGCAGTGCCACCTACGCTTCATGGCAACAGGATGTGTCTGGCAGAGACCATCTTTGGCTACCAAGTGACAAGCTGGGCTCAAGTGGTTCCCAAAACGTAACAGCAAGTGTTACGGGCAACCCCTCGGTTACACTCCAGGTCAGTGGATTTGGTGGTAGTAGCTCCTGTAGTGCCGCAGTGCTGGTCCTCCCTCAGGCACAGAGCGCTACAGTCTCGGCATCTCTCGTTGATGCTTCGTCTGACAAGGTGGGAAGTAGTTTTGGGATCGGGGCTGGTATCAGAAATACCAACCCAAACGACTGGCACTGGGTAGCAACTATCAGTAACCCAGGCGGCCAAGTCTCCATCCAGTCCATCTCAGTAGTATCCAATATTTATGGTGAAGGGTGGTCGACAAGTGACGATACTAGTCTCTTTGGGAAGGGTCCGTACCCTCTAGCGATGTATCTCAATGGTCAGTCAGTAAATTCACACTACAATGTATTTTTGGCTTCGGGTGGCGAGAGTCAGACACTAGACCTCTACGGTCAGCCAGAAACAGTGCCATTTTCAGGAGGAACCATCATTGTGAAGTTCAGTGATGGTACAAAGGTCCAGGCCCAGATCGCCGCTTCGTCTATTGTCCAGACAAGTCCGGTCACCAATACCTCATCTACTACTATTCAAAACAGCGATCGTTCGTATTCGGCTCCATAGTAACTCGAGATTCATCGAAGTAATGTTTCAAAATCAGCCCTCCCAGGGGCTGATTTTGTGCATGAAATACTGGTTCGTGCCACAAGGTAATCCACAGTATCCTGTTTTTTTTGGGGGGGGGAAGAGGGTATGATTGCTAGATAGCGAAACTATTATTACGTTACCAATTTATATCATGAAAAAACACATATTCTTATTTGCACTTCCGCTCGTAGTTCTAACTATGGCGGTTGCTTTGGTTAATACAGCTCAGGCGCAGACTGTTACTCCTGTCACAACAACAGCGGTGGTCTGTCCTGCAGGGTTCACTTGTACACCTATTAGCTCTTTGTGTCCGGCCGGGTTTACCTGTGTATCTACGACCCCACAGCAAACAGATTGTCCGGAAGGATATATTTGTCAGAATGTGATGGTGCCACCTACGAATAGTGGCGGAGGAGGTGGGGGAGGAGGTGGCGGCAACACCTGTTACAACTTTACCACCAACCTCCGTATTGGAAGTACAGGCGCAGGTGTAGCTGCTCTCCAGACATGGCTTATTGCAAGGGGATTTAGTCTGCCACGTATCCAGTCTGGTGCAACTGCCAAGGGATATTATGGTCGGGAAACGGCGACTGCGGTCAGGCAATATCAAACTAGTGTTGGTATCGAGGGCAGTGGTAATTTTGGCGTACTTACACGAGCGAGTGTGAACCGTTCATGTACACCTACAACTCTACCTTCATCATCAGGAATATCAGTAGTTTCTCCTGCAGAGAACAGCCAAGTTACCGTAGGAGTCCCAGTTTCAATTGCTTGGTCTGTCAATTGGGGCGCAAATTATCCCCAGAAGACTCCTGGCTTTAGCTTTACACTCTATAGTGATTTAGGTAAGGAAAACATTGCTGAAAATATAGTTCCAGTGTCAGCTGGATGTTCGGGAGGTGCTTCGTCATCTGGTTATGTCTCAGGAACAACGTGTACCTATAGTTACACTTGGACGCCACAAGCCCCTTCGACGAAGGCTCTGCTCGCTATCTACACACCGGACATGGCAATACCGGGCGGATATTCAGGATCGTTCTCGATAATTCCATGTGCGGCTGGTTATGTTTGTACAACACCAGTTATTTCAAATGGTATATCTGTAAATCTCTCGGCCAATCCAGGTTCACTTGCAGGGGATATGTCGGATAGATATGTTGTGCCGGCTGGCGCGTCTCGCACCTTTAGTTTTACTATTTCTGCAGATAATCAGAATTATGGCGTATACCAGAATCAGACTATTACAGGAAGTAATTCAAGTGTACTTTCTTTGACAGCCAATCCAGGTTCACTTGCAGGGGATATGTCGGATAGATATGTTGTGCCGGCTGGCGCGTCTCGCACCTTTAGTTTTACTGCAACAGCAGGAAATGCTAATTTATTTGTAAATACTGTCCAATCGATAGCGGTTACTCCACAAACAGGTTCTAATCCTTCTATTACCGTTACAAGCCCTAACGGTGGGGAAGGTTATTACACAGGGAACACCGTTCCAATTACTTGGAATACAAAAGCAGTTTCTCAGTCTGATACAGTGAAAATTGAGCTAGGATTCAAACATACTGATACAACTTATCCAGGAGGTATGTATTTTGAAGATTGGATCGCCGAAAAGGTTCCTAATACGGGTTCATACAATTGGGTAATACCGGAATTTTACGGAACTGGTTTAGTTAAGGATAGCTTTGTAGTGAAAGTTACTTCAAAATATGGTATTGATTATTCTGACCACGCGTTTAGCATCAAGTTGGGAGAGAAAACAGGAACCATAGTAGTTTCCCAGCCAGTGACCGGTTCTAGTTACAGAAAAGGAGGTACAGCACCTCTTGCATGGAACGCGTCTGGAGATTCTGTCGGCACTTCGCTCCTCCGGACAAGTGATCCAAGTTTTATTCGCTTGACGCTTGCGGGCACTGCAGGGGGATGGGTTGTTCCAAAGGATGTTCTGAGTGGTAATGACTATTACATCAAAGTAACTGAAGGTTCGTATCGTAACAATACAGGATATAGCGGTACGTTCTCTATCGTTGGAGAAGACACTCCCCCCGGTTCACCTTCCGTCTCAGCCACTCTAGTCGACGCTTCGACAGACAGGATCGGTAGTAACTTCGGTCAGAGTGTAGGTATTGGGAATAGAAATCCTGCTGACTGGCATTTCCGAACCACTGTCAGTTCGAAGCCCGGGACTTATATAAAAGAGATATACATCACTTCCAACTACGGCGAAGGA
>JBBRUI010000307.1:0-5307 GCA_038247945.1 Bacteroidota bacterium
AAACCGCTGTGTTTGCCTGTTATCAATACTCATAAGTTGACTCGAGCATTCACTTTTTCCACCCCTTTGTCAATCACTCTAAAATGGGGTATATTAAAGCTACAGAATCATGAAAAAGATACAAGATCAGGTGAAAAAAAATCGGGCACCCCTCATTTTGACCGCGGTTTTCACTGCCAGCGTCGTCTTTTTGCCCGGTTGTGATTTGTTTGCGTATAAACGACCGTTCCCTGATGCGTATTATACGAGTAATTTTATTGAAGGAATTGGGTTTGATGTGTTCGAGGGGGACAATACGGCCATTCCCGCAGCCGCCTCTGATCCGGTGACAGGTACGTGGGACTTTGCGTATAGGTATCTGGATTGGAATTCTTTCGGTTTCATAAGTATGACAGATACTCTATTGAGTGCTTCATCCATTGATGTATCAGTTCCCTCCGGATTAGCAACCACGGCTCCCGTATTCAGGCTCGTTGTGTTAAATTTGATTTCTGATGGTGATTTCGAGAATGTATCTACCGATGGTGTATGGACACCGACTGCAGATGCTTCTTCAACCCATTCGACTTTTTCACCGCTTTTTGGAAATGGAAATATGGTTCTGAGTGCAGGTTTGAATAGCAAAATTACATATACACCGGCCCCAGTTATAGGAACCCCTTTTTCGGTGAATTTTACCTATAAAACATTTTTTCGCTATGCGAGCTCCGATTCTTTCATAGCAAAAGCTGATACCACTGATGTATCGTTTAACAATTTCTCTAAAACGGCAATTGTTTCTTTTGCTGGAACCGGGATGATGCCTGTTTTTACTTTTCAGCCACAGCTGCTAAGTTCCCTTGCAAGTTTAAAACTTGATAATTTTCGCTTGACCCGGAGTGGGCTGATGACGCTACGTCTCCTACTTTCGCCGTCCGCAACAAATCCAGCTCTTGAATCTGGGGTATATTCTTTCAGTGTCTGGGTTCACACCGATACCAGTGCATATATTGATCGCTCGCCATTCCAGCTTGATACTTTCACCATGACTATGAGAGCTGTACCTCCTGCAAGTCTTTCTGCAGCTTCTGATGTATATAGTGCCTCCTCCGGTTGGAAAAAAATGACTACAACTTTGGCGCCCGGAGCCCTCATGTTTACCGCAGTAAATACTCCGGTCCTTGAACTGATTATTGATTTTAATAATACTCAACCTGGTTCTGTTTTAATTGCTCAGCCGGAACTCCGTTTCTTTCCAGATGGTCTATAATTATTAAAAGGCAATGCTCTGCTACAGCACTGCCTGATGATTATTAACTTCTCTGGTAACCGCCAGTTCTATTCCTTTACTACCATTACCTTTCTGATTTCATCCATGTCAGGCCCTACTACCCGGATAAAGTACATTCCGCGAGCGACGGGGTCACCGACATTATTTGTACCATCCCAATAATAACTATATGTACCGCCACCTTTTCGACCACGCTCAAGAACTTTTAACACATTACCATCCATTGTAAATACTTGAATGACAATGTTTCCCGCCTTTGGTACTTCAACCTGTATAATTGTTTTTTCTTTTTTGTTAGAGTCGATGACATTATTGAGTATGGTAACACCACCCCGTTGTCGTTTTGTTTCCGAAATACTAAAATTCCAGGGCATTAACGAATTTATATCTGTGGGATTCGAGAGCTGCGCGCAAAGCAGATCTCCGTACATAAATATCATCTGTATCTGTGATCCTGGAATTATTTCAGGATCGACTTCGGGTAGAAGGAAATTTCGAAGAATACGATTGGCTATGGGCGGTGTCGTTGGGAAATCTTTAATAAGCTCAGGGCTTAAAACACGGGCGTCTGAATTGCCGGTGCTATTGAAAGCTGCAAGAACGGTTGGTAACCATAATTTGATTGAAGAATCAGTTGCTGAATTGAAAAGATTCGGCATAGTGGAATCAGGAGGATTAACATCAAAATATAGCGAAAGAGGTCGATTGGCAATAAGAATTGGGTTTGTATTCAGACGAGTTGCAATCGTAATATCACGATCAAGTAGCCGCCCTGTTCCATCAAATCTACGTAGGGCTCCCTCATTTACACCTAATAATCCATCTTCGTTTACCCCGTCAGATCCATACAGGACATCTATAATTCCGATACCTATATCAGAAATACGGTGAGTTGCACCTAATGGAATATAATTTTCGGTGATATCCCGGAAATTTGAGACAGGACCGGTGGTTCCAAGGTCAGGATCAAGTGCCGTTCGACCATCATTTTTTACTGACAGTTTTGAAAGGTTACCCAGAATATTATCAGCGGTCAGGGGTGTAGCGAGTGTAAATGTAAGGTTTTGGGATGTCCCACTGGTTGGCGTTACTGCTGTTATTGGTATGGAGGTAATTCCGTCTTCAAGTAGTACTTGAAGCCCACTTAAGCCTGCAGCAAGGTAATCAATATCAATCGGTTTGGAGAATAGGACATGAAGATCAGTTTTTCCATTTGCCGCAAGTGAAAATGCAATTGAAGGAGGTGTGCGATCGAGGCATTGAAGATCGTTAAAGCTTGGTAATAAATTACCTGCAAGGTCGGTCAGCAGACCGCTTGTCAGGCTGTAGGATACTCTCAAGGATGCGCTGGCAATGGGCCAAGTAGTATTAATGTTTAAACGAAGATAAGGATCATCCCGTACATTATGTGTTCCAGATGGTGAAAGGAAAGGCGAACTGACGTCGGTAAGAATCGGTGAAGTAGTTGGTGGTGGAAGCGCTGAAGTTGTTGTCACTGTAAATGCATTTTCCGAGCCAGAAAAGGAACTGTCACGTATTCCTCCGCTTGTGAATCGAGGTGTACTGAATCTTTCTGGACGTGACCCTCCGAATGATTCGGGTGATACTGTTTCCGTGGCAGTGAGAAATGTTTTTCCGGGGAATCCTGTATACCATCCTGTTTTTGATTGCCACCCATAAGTATCGGCTAGTATATTATACAATGGCTGGTTATCGAAAAAATGCATTTCGAGGTATTTAACCTGGGTGGACACATCAGCCAAGGGCACAGCCTCGTACAATGCGATTGTATCATCCCAAGGAGTTGCGAAGCTGCGTAACTTTGCAAGTGAAGGTGGCGTGATATCCCAGAGACTATATAGATTTGTTGTTGAGAAATCAACAGTGATTTCTACTTTGGTGTATTCAGTCGTTCCATATCCTGTGGCTGTACTGCTTTGCGGTTCAATCTGATTTCCGGAGGCATCTGTAATATAGGGGTTATCGATTACGGTAACTGCACCGCTCGGTGTCTCTGCTCCATTATTAATTACTCCTTTCCAGAACCAGTGCATTGCACCACCGGTCAAGGCTGTGATATTTTCCGACCAGCCAGCTATAGAAATTCGGAGGCGGTGTGGTTGGACTGTTTCAGATGATGGAGCGCCTGTGAGTGAGAAATTGCGATAGAGGCCGTGAACCGCAGAATCTGAAGTATATGAAGGTGTACCGTAGGTCCCATTATCCCCGGTACTGAGGATGCCGGTTGCGAGGTTAGCAAACCCTGCAATGGTAAGTGCCGGTCCGGTTTGAGTGATGGCCCCTCCCCATCCAGTACCTGAATTAAAATCGAACTGTGATTTGGTATATGTGATTGGGAATCCAGCAGCTGTAGAGGCTGTGGCAGTTGCAGGCAGATCGAACGCACCAATATTCACTGGTTCAGACCATCGAAGTTCAATAAAATTATGTGCATCATATGGTTTTTGAGTCGCTTGTGTTGCATCATGGACTTCCTGTCCAGTGCGGACTTCAACGAGAACGGGGCGGCAGGAGTCGGTGAAGGTTGTTCCTGCTATAGTTCCATCATAGATATCGGAAGTGGCAATACCAGCAACTGTGCCATAATTACGCATGAATCCTTTTCCGTTAGCGGCACGGAATGCGCCGAGAGGGATCGTGAGGTCCGGGACTATTACCTGCTTTACGCCATCACGATCAGTGCTATCGGTATTGATGGATATTGAGCGACCTGTTGTATCGGTATTCCATTTTCCTGTTGTTTTGATATAGAAAGTACTGATGTCATCCACTGTATCCGTTGATGTCAAACATTCGGGATTAATGTATGCGCCGGTAAATGCAAATGTGGGAGAAAGTAAAATAGCAGGAGAATTTGTCATCACTAAACCAAGCGTTGTAATGGCTGTATTGATTTCATCATGTGTGTTTTCGATGTTCTGATCGAATGTTATTTTCAAGACATTGTCATAGATGGTTTCTACAGAAGTTATTCGAGGTGCCGTGAAATTCCATCCTGAATTGTTTAGACCATTTGTAGCATTATGATGAGTTCCATTATCGGGAGCTATTCCAGATGTAGGTGATGCCACGGTGCCTGTCGATGCTGTGCAGTATGAAACATTCATATTAAATGCGACCGCATAGGGTGTGCCCCATTGATCAACCGTAACGGCATTTGATGCATTGTATACGGGAATAGAAGCCGCATTTGAAGACAGGGCCAATGTCCAGTTCGTGGTTCCATTCATATTTGCACCATTGACGTAGAAGTTTCCCACGACATTGATTGTAGATCCATTAAGCGAGGAGAACGCAGCATTACTCAACCCTGGAACAAAAACACCGGCTGTATAGGTGCTTCCCACGGGAGAATAAACCGGATTAACTGCGAAATATTTCGCAAAGCGCGTATCGGCAGCGCTGTAGTCCGGATCATCCGACGAATAGCTACTGCCGAATACGGTCATGCTGCCGTTAATTGTAAGTTCCCGATTTAAGATGTTCAATAATCCTCGAAAGAACATAAGATTATTACAAATTAGATTTTTTAATAAAACCAGCGAAGATCCAGGTGCATCGATATACAGATCTATATCGGGCATTGAGATAGTAGCTAGTGAAGAGGTAATATTGCCTACTGCAAGTATTCGTATATTGGCGAAATCCTCTGTTCCTGAGAGGGAATCGTTGAAGGTGAGGGTTCCTGTTCCCATATTTATGGCAAGGAAATAAGTTTGGAGATCAAGGGTTGAATCAAATATAATTGGGACGTTTGTAGTTGTCATGGTTGCGTTTGCAGATAATGAGACAGAGTCGTTGTATGTCTGCGTGCCGCTTGTCGTCACGCTCCGTACGCTCGTCGTGCCTCCGGCGTTCGTCGTAAGGCTAGTCAGCGCCGTCGTTCCGCCTACCGCACTCGAGAACGTTGTGCTGCTGCTGTCGTTTACTGCAAGCGTCTGCGCTCCTTCCACCGTTCCCGAGAAGGTGATTGCGACTCCCGTGACTGTTGTATCCGTTCCCAACGTCACTGCGTC
>JBBRUI010000308.1:0-5289 GCA_038247945.1 Bacteroidota bacterium
CAGGGGACATTATCAGCCGAAACTACCCTCTGACCTGGGGTTTTACGACCTTCGTGTTCCGGAAACTCGCATACAGCAAGCCGAAATGGCACGAAAATATGGCGTATCGGCTTTTTGCTATTGGCATTACTGGTTTGGAAACGGAAAACGAATACTTGAAAGACCATTTGAAGAAGTTCTCGAATCCGGAAAACCAGACTATCCTTTTTGCCTTGGGTGGGCAAATACCTCATGGAAAGGATTTGATTACGGCTGCAATAATGAACGTAATTTATTAATCGAACAAACATACCCGGGTGACGACGATTACATAGCCCATTTTTCGCTTGTACTTAAAGCTTTCAAGGATACACGGTATTTCAGAATCGAAGACAAACCGGTTTTTTTACTTTTTCAACCGGAAGAACTTCCCGATCAAAAACATTTTATAGAATTATGGAACTCCCTAGCCCGGGATAATGGACTAAAAGGTATATTCTTTATTGCCCAGACAGACAAAGACAGCAAAATTGAAGAATTACTTAAAACCGGCTTTAATGCCGTCAATATCAATCGTCTGTTTAATGCGTATAATGATGGCGTTTGCAAAACGAAACGACGAATAATCCGTAAATTTGGATTATTAAAGAAACTGCCGTATAAAAGAGCTGTGCATTCATTTACCGGACCGAATGACTCACTGGAATACTGCTACCCAAGCGTTTATCCCAACTGGGATCATTCTGCTCGCTCCGGTAAAAAAGCTCTGATACTGCACGATTCAAAACCAGAATATTTTAAAGCATATTTTAGAAAAGTAATTTCTGTTATCAAAAATAAAAAAGAAAGCAATCGAGTTGTATTTATAAAATCCTGGAATGAATGGGCAGAGGGAAATTATCTTGAACCAGACAGAAAATATGGAACAAGATATCTAGAGGCCATAAAAGAAGTTCTCGATGAAGAATAAAATTAAAAGCCTTCAATACATCAACACTCGATTTAATCATAAAAGTATAATATATTGTA
Organism: Bacteroidota bacterium; assembly: GCA_038247945.1. Lineage (GTDB taxonomy): Bacteria > Bacteroidota > Ignavibacteria > UBA10030 > UBA6906 > CAADGV01. Next base: position 1,009 of record JBBRUI010000308.1, read on the forward strand.
TTTTAGAGGTAGTATATGGACGCCGTAGGGTATTCTGACCTGAGATAAAATCTCAAATCCTATATAGATAAGGTCTTTTTTGATCATGAACCATTAATAATAACCCGGAAAAATAATGAAAACCTAGTACTTGTTTCAATAAACGAATACAATAGTTTAAAAGAAACGAATTATTTGCTCAGTAACGAATCAAACGCCGCTCACTTACGAAAATCAATACACCAATACAAAACGAGACATATACAGGCAAAAGAATTATTACAAGATGACTAAACTCTTTACGGATGACGCCTGAAAATACTATTTGTATTGGTTTGAAACTGACAAAAAACAATTAAAAAAAATTAATGCATTAATTAAAGAAATTGATAGAAATCCTTTTGAAGAAACAGGAAAACCCGAGTTATTACAGAAAAATTTGCAAGGGTATTGGGCAAGGCGAATAGATCATGAACATCGGATTATCTATACAATTGAAAATGAAGCAATAATATGAGCCTCTTGCAAAAGTCGGTTACTGTTGCAAGAGGCTTTTGGAGAATTCTAACAAGTCTTCGTAAAGCAACAACTTGTTAGAATTCTCCACCTACATTTTTGCAAGATCCTCATATGTATTGCATTTCGATACCATTAGAGTAACTTTCAGTTATAGATGTATTACAAAGGAATTCCATGACCGTCTACTACCGCATCTCCGATAAGGGAAACCCCAAAGCAAAACTTCCCCAAGCAGGAAAAAAGGAATGCCTCCAGAATGCCATAGCCGAGTTCGGCGCCGACAGCATTTTCGTCATCGCCGATAATTGCGAACCAGCTACCATTGCTTTTATCAAATCGTGCGCCCTACCCTATGAAGAAACCGCTCTTGGCAACTCCGCTTCCTTTATCTACATGGCAGAAAAAATCGCCACAACCCACAAACCTGACGACATCGTATACCTTTTGGAAGACGACTACATCCACCTTGCAGGCAGCAGACAACTCCTCGAAGAAGGACTCGGCCTCGCCGACTACGCCACCCTCTACGACCACCCCGACAAATACAAACTGGAAAAGGACGGCGGAACGCCCCTTAACCATCGCGCCATCCATCGCTCCCGCCTTTACGTTACTAAAGGAAGCCACTGGCGCGAGACCGACTCCACCACCATGACCTTTGCCTGCAAAGCGGGAACCCTCAAAGCGGACCTTACGGTATGGAAACGGTGGACACAGGGGCGGAACCCCGACGACTTTCACGGCTTTATGCGCCTGACCAATAAATCCCTTACCGACGCCCTCTCCTTTTTCTTCCGACGCCGGAAGCGCGAGTTCTTCATCATACTTATAAACATCATCCGGAATACACCGGTGCGCACCGTCGTATCGGCCATACCCGCACGCGCGACCCATGCGGAGCTTGCCTGGCTTGCACCCGTGGTCGACTGGGAGCATGCATGAAAGTTTCGATCGTCATCGTCAACTATAACACCAAAAAACTCCTCCTCGACTGCCTCGCCTCCGTGTACCAGCATATCAAGGACATCGCCTTCGAAGTCATCGTCGTCGACAACGCCTCCGCCGACGGATCTGCGGAAGCGGTCAAGGAACAGTACCCCGCCGTCCGCCTCGTCGAATCGGAACAGAACCTCGGCTTCGGCCAGGCCAACAACCTCGGTTGCCGCGGGGCGACGGGCGAATACCTCTTCTTCCTTAACAGCGACACCGTACTCCTCGACAACGCACTCCTCCCTCTGGTGGCTTTCATGGACAGCCGGCCGGACTGCGGCATCGCAGGCGGTAACCTTGTCGACAGCGGCCGTACACCCGTGCACAGCTACGGACCCGTCCTCCCCTCGCCTTTTTCTGACCTCTACCGTTTTTTGCCGAACGCCATGCGCTTGCGGTACGGCAAAAGCTGGTGCTACAATTACACGGGGAAGCCGATGGAAGTGGGCTACATTACCGGCGCCGATCTGTTGATACGGCGTGAGATTTTCGATTCGATTGGCGCTTTTCATCCCGCTTTTTTTATGTACTATGAAGAAACCGAACTCACCTCCCGCGTACGAAAAGCGGGTTATTCAGTCTGGTCCGTACCGGAGGCAACCATCGTACACATAAAGGGAGCGTCCCTCGAATTCCTTTCGGGCGCAAAACAAATGGTGTTCGAAAGCAAGTACCGCTACCTTCGCATGGTGTATGGAACGAATGGCGCCCGCCTTGCCCACCTTCTGTTCAGGCTCTGGTGCAATTACAAACGCGCTTTTTTTGCCCTGCTTTCCCGTCTAACCAGCTATAAAAAGTATACCGCCATGCTCGCTATGGAGGAAGAGGTGTTTCGAAGGGAAATCGGGTAATGTATCGTGTGTACAATACATTTTAAAAATGACCTTTTTAAGGTACTAAATATTGACCCATATGAAAATTCACAATATACTATACGGGGAGGATGAAAATGATAAATTTAGTTACCGACATAAAACCTATCTCTTATATTAAAGCTCATACCGCCGAAATGATTCGTCAGGTCGGAAATGATAAAAATCCGATTATTGTGACGCAAAATGGCGAAGCAAAGGCCGTAATTCTTGATGTTGATTCATATCAGAATCTTGTTGATTCTATTAATCTGATGAAGATCATCGCTATCGGCGATCGCGATATTAGAAACGGAAAAACTGTTTCGCATGATACTCTGAAGAAAGCGATAGCTAAAATCCTGGAATAGTGTATGAAAAAAAGCATAGTTTGGTCACAGGATGCTTCCGATGATTTACTGGAGATCATTACCTACATTAAAGAAAAATCGGGTACAAATATCGCAACCGGAATATCAACACGAATTATCGATCATGTAGAAAAAATAGAAATTTCACCTAAAATCGGTCGCGTCGTTCCCGAGTTGATGGCGATTGGAGTAACCGATGTAAGGGAAATAATCGAAAATCCCTGGCGCATTTTTTATCGAATAACAACAAATACCGTTTCTATAATAAGCGTTATTGATGGAAGGCGGAATGTAGAAGAGTTGCTGTATAAAAAACTTATCAATAAAAAAATAGAATAGAAGAACCACATGACTATGCATAAGAAGGAAGTGAAAAATGGAAAAAAAACTACAAAACTATGCACTTAACCCCCGCGCCCTCGTAACCGGCGGAGCGGGATTTTTGGGAAGTCACCTCTGCGATCGGCTGATCAAGGAAAAATACGATGTCATCTGCCTCGACAATTTCTTTACCGGACAAAAAAGGAACGTCGCCCATCTCATCGGGAATCCCTACTTCGAACTTGTCCGCCATGACGTGACATTCCCTTACTATGCCGAAGTCGACCGCATATTCAACCTCGCGTGTCCCGCAAGCCCGCCCCACTACCAGCACGACCCGGTGCAGACCACCAAAACCTCTGTGCATGGCGCCATCAATATGCTGGGACTAGCCAAGCGTACCAGGGCCCGAATCCTCCAGGCATCTACGAGTGAAGTATACGGCGACCCCGCTATTCATCCTCAAGTAGAAAGCTACTGGGGGAATGTAAACCCGATAGGAATCCGTTCCTGTTACGACGAAGGCAAGCGTTGCGCGGAAACTTTGTTTTTTGACTACTGGCGGCAGAACAAGGTTGAAATAAAAGTGGTGCGCATATTTAATACCTACGGCCCCCGCATGCATCCGAACGACGGCCGGGTAGTCAGTAACTTTATCATGCAAGCTCTTCGTGGCGAGAACATTACGATGTATGGCGACGGCCAGCAAACACGATCCTTCTGTTATGTGGATGATCTCATCGAAGCCTTTATGCGGATGATGGACAGCCCCGCAGAGTTTACCGGCCCGGTCAATATCGGTAACCCCGGAGAGTTTACCATGCTCGAGCTTGCCGAAAAAATAATTGGTATAGTCGGCGGAAAATCAAAACTCGTCTTTCAAGAATTGCCCGCAGACGATCCCAAACAGCGCAAACCGGACATTACGCTCGCGCAGAACAATCTGGGTTGGCAGCCGAAAGTTAACCTCGACGAGGGACTTACAAAAACAATAGAATACTTTCGACAGTTCGTGTGAGGTTGGATGAAAAAGATACTGCACCGGATATTTTTCAATTTTAACGATGGTCCTGATCCTTTCGCTTCGTATCTTGAAACGTGGAAAAAAGAACTGCCTGACTTTGAAATAAGGTATTGGGATAAATCCAACTTGCCGCTTGATCTCAACGAATATACTCGCCACATGACGGTCGAAAAAAACCACGCGTTTTTAAGTGATTACTTCCGGTGCTGGCTCCTCAAACAATACG
>JBBRUI010000309.1:0-5268 GCA_038247945.1 Bacteroidota bacterium
GTAACGAATGGTCGGCGTTTGTAAACCCCGCCGGGTTGAAGACGATTCAGGAGAGAACGATGTCGTTGTTCTATGTCCCTCAGCCGTTTGAGGTCAAAGAGCTTTCACATGGAGCCGCAAGTTATGTTGAGCCGACATCGTTCGGAACATTTGCGGTCTCGGGCAGCAGGTTGGGATTTGAACTGTACCGGGAGACGCGCATCGCTCTTTCGTACAGCGACGAGTTTTTCGCAGCGGTGAAGGGCGGCCTTACATTGAACTACTATTCGGTAAGCATACAGAACTACGGCTCTGCCGGAACGCTCGGAATTGACGTTGGCCTTCTTGTAGATGTTTCCGATGAAGTCCGTTGGGGATTTGCAGCGTTCAACCTGAATGCACCAAAGATCGGAGCGGCGAAAGAAAAACTGCCGCAAGTATTTTCAACGGGCATCTCATTCGCTCCCGTCAGCGAAGCGATCATTACAGCGAGTATCGTGAAGGATGTCCGTTTTCCGATAGAGCTTCATATGGGTGTTGAGTATTCGTTGTTGGAAATGATTGCACTCCGGGCAGGAACCACGAGCGATCCCAATACGCTCAACGCCGGAATCGGAATCAAGTATTCCTTCGCTCAGTTTGATTATGCCTTTTCCTCACATGGTGAATTGGGAATGACACACCAGTTTTCGCTCTCGCTGAAGTTGGGAGATTTGTAGGTGATGGTAGGCAACGGCTTGCGTTTGACCCTCACCCTCAATTTTCTTGAAATCTACGATTTCCGAAGGTCGATGATTCGAGTCGTTGAGAGTCTTACGAACAATACTCGAGGCTGTCTAAAAAGAAACAAACTGTCATTCTGAACGGAGCGAAGCGAAGTGAAGAATCCAGAACAGAGCCTGTTTCTGGATTCTTCGACCCTGAGAAGCGGGTCTCAGAATGACAAACCTCGTCGGGGATGAGGGACATTTTTCGTAACCTCAGGTTATAAATTTCTGCAACCAAATCGATTTGAATCCACGCAAATGAATTCCATCCGAATATTTCTTCTGCTGACAATCTTCTGCGCCGGCCAATCGGTGCGAGCGCAGACGCGATCGGATTCCTCTGCCGCAAACATTCCCAATGCCGCGGAAAGCGTTGAGCAACTCCTCGACCAAGTTGAGACGGAAAATGAGAAATCTGAAATCATCGACCGGCTTAACTGGCTGCAAGAACATCCGTTCAATCTCAACACAATCAGCAAAGAAGAGCTTACGACGATTCCGGGAATGACTCCCGCTGAGGCCCATGCGGTTATCAATCTCAGGAAATCGTTGCGGACGTTTCGTTCGCTGGGACAGTTGGAACTGGTCGAAGGCGGCGATCAAATTATCGGCAAGATTCGTCCGTATGTCATTGTGGAAGATGAGGTCAATGCCCGTTCCTCAATCAACATTACGTCACGAACGAGCCGGGATTTGCAGCCCCGAAAGGGTTTTCAAGACAGCAGCTTTAAGGGATCTGCAGTCAAAAACTACAATCGGGTCACGTTTGCATATGGCGACAGAATCCAATCCGGACTTCTGTTTGAGAAGGATGCCGGGGAACGAATTGGCGATAGTTTTCTTTCGGGTTATCTCGCTGTAAAAGATTGGTCGGTGTTCTCGCAAATAGTTCTGGGGGATTATGTGGTCGAGTCGGGACAAGGGCTGGTGCTCTGGCGTTCGAGTGCATTTGGAAAAGGAAGCGAGGCGGTTTCGGTTGCAAAGAAAACCGGACTTGCCGCGCAGCCTTATCGTTCGTCGGATGAATTTAACTTCTTGCGGGGCGCAGCGGTTTCATCTGATCTTGATCTGGGAGATAACAAGCTCTCATTCACCGTGCTTTTCTCGCGGCGTGCGCTCAGTGCATCCGAAGACAGCGGGTTGGTTTCGAGTTTTTATGAAGAAGGATTGTTTCGAACGCCCGGCGAACTCGGCAAGAAATCTACAGTGACCGAGAAAATCATCGGGAGCCGGCTGAAGTTTTCTTCGGTGGCTGATTGGAATATCGGCGGGACTCTCTATCACTCAAGCTTCGATAAGCCGATCGCGGCGGATCGATTGTTCGAATTCAGCGGATCGTCCGCCACTGTTGGTGGCATTGATGCGGAAATGAATCTTGGCTGGCTCACGCCAAAGCTCTCGCAAGTGACAATCTTCGGAGAGGCTGCCCGATCAAGGGACGGATCGGCGGGAATTATCGGGTCGCTTTTGAATCTGACACGACAAGCAAGTGTCGCGGTGATCTACAGAAATTATTCTCCCGGTTTTACAAGTCTGCACTCTGCGGGATTTGGCGAACGGAGCGAAACGAAGAATGAACGCGGCTTCTACGTTGGTGCGGATGTACGCGTTACATCGTGGCTTCACGTCTCCGGATATCTCGATCATTTCAGATTTCCCTGGCGGACGTACGATAATCCGCTGCCAACAAGTGGACGTGATATGCTCGTTCAGACGGATGCACGGGTCTCGGATGGATTTGATCTTTCGCTTCGCTATTCAAACAAAACAATTGAAACGCTCGAGCCTTCGATCAGTGAATCCGGTCACGATATTCGATTGCTGGTCGATCGATTACAGCAGAAGGTGCGGTTAACAGCAACGTTTCAGCCGAACAAACGCATACGATTGCGGGGAAGATTCGAAACAACAACCGTCAACTATTCCTTCGTGAACCGCAGTGAACGCGGTTATTTGCTGTATCAGGAATTGCAATATGTCCCGGCCTCAACACTTTCGGCGGAAGCCCGGCTTATCTTTTTCCAAACAGATTCATATAACTCCCGGCTGTACGAGTATGAAAATGATGTACGCGGCGTTTTCTCCAACCCTGCGATGTACGGCAAAGGAAGACGTTGGTATTTGTTGTTGAGATGGAAAGCCGCTGACGTTGTTCACATCTCGGCAAAGTATTCTGAAACGCAATATGATGACCGGACAACAATCAGTTCGGGATCGACGGAGATTCGCGGTGATATCGACAACCGAATTGCACTGCAGGTGGAGTTTAAGTTGTAGATCGAATTTGGATAGTGTCTCAGTTTGGGTCATACGTCCATTTGAGCCGATGGTTGCTGAAGGGTTCTTTCACTCATTCCAGCCCCTTCTGTCATTCCCGCATGTTGTTAGCGGGAATCCCCGCCTGGCTCAATTGGCTAATTATGGCGGGCAGGCAGTCAAAGATTTCTCGCTTCTGGATTCCCGATAAGAGCATTCGGGAATGACAATCCTTGGCAGACGGGCTTCGGCAAAAATGCCTCGCAGTAATTTTTCGAATAAGTAAATAAACAAACTGAGTCACTACCCGAATTTGAGAAAGTTTCCACATATGGATTTTGATTTGTATCTTATAGAAGAATTCTCCTCCACCCAACACTCAAGAGGTTAACTGTGAAAATCAACTTTGTACTTTTACTTTTTGTTCTTCTCACTGCACAACATCCTGCGTACGCGGGAGATTTAACTCCGGCGGATAATCTGGTGGTCGATGGAATACCAACAATCCCTTCCGCAATCGTAGAAGGAGTCGGACGCTATACTGAATTCCGGTCTGCCGGATTATCGAGCTGGCATCCCCAAAAACTGGAGATGCTCATTTCTACACGATTCGGTGATGTGCCGCAGATTCATCTCGTACGAATGCCCGGAGGCGACCGCTCACAGTTGACGTTCTTTCCTGAACGGGTTACCGGCGCTTCGTTCCAACCAACGAATGGCGAATACTTCGTCTTCAGCAAAGATATCGGAGGTGGCGAGTGGTTCCAGAATTACCGGTACGAAGTTGCCACAGGCGATATCACCCTGTTGACGGACGGGAAGTCCCGCAATTCATTCGGCGCATGGTCAAACAAAGGCGATAGGATGGTGTATGGTTCGACGAGACGGAATGGGAAGGACATCGACTTTTACATTATCGATCCGACAAATCCGGCAAGCAATAAAATGCTGGCGCAACTTGACAAAGGGGAAGGATGGAGCGAACTCGGTTGGTCGCCCGACGATAGTAAAATACTGGCGGCAGAATATGTTTCGATCAATGAAAGTTATCTGTGGTTGTTTGATGTTAAGACCGGCGAGAAAACTCTAATCACGCCCAAAGGAAATGAACTTGTTGCCTACAGTGGCGGAAGATTCAGCGCCGACGGCAAAGGGATTTATACAGCGATGGATAAGGAAAACGAATTTCTTCGCCTGACGTACATCGATCTTGCCACGAAGAAATACAAGTATCTCACGTCCCACATCAACTGGGATGTGAATGGTTTCGATCTCTCGCACGATGGCAAGCGCATTGTATTCATAACAAACGAAGACGGTATGAGCGTGCTTCATGTATTGAACGTTGCAACCGGGAAGGAAGAGAAACTTCCCAAGCTTCCAATCGGTGTAATCGGTGGAGCGGGATGGCATCGCGATAACCGGCACATCGGATTCAGCATGAGCTCTGCGCGCTCGTCGCAAGATGTGTACTCGCTCGACATCAAAACCGGGAAGGTGGATCGATGGACCGCCAGCGAAACCGGCGGACTGAATGTTGAGAATTTCTCCGAACCTAATCTCATAAAATGGAAATCATTCGACGGAAAAAATATTTCGGGATTTCTGTATCGTCCGCCGAAAACGTTTACGGGAAAACGTCCGGTCGTTATCAACATTCACGGCGGGCCTGAGGCACAGTTCCGCCCGACGTTTCTTGCAAGGAACAATTACTATCTCAACCAGCTTGGCGTTGCCATGATTTTTCCGAACATCCGGGGTTCATCGGGTTACGGCAAAACATTCGTGAAGCTTGATAACGGATTCAAGCGCGAGGACTCGTACAAGGACATCGACGCGTTACTTGATTGGGTGAAGCAGCAGCCCGACCTCGACGGTGACCGCATCATGATCACAGGCGGCAGTTATGGCGGACATATGACGTTTGCAATTGCAACATACTATCCTGACAAGATCCGTTGCTCATTGCCGGTGGTCGGTATTTCGAATCTCGTTACGTTTCTGGAACGGACCGAAGCTTACCGCCGTGACTTGCGCAGAGTGGAGTACGGAGACGAACGCGATTCATCGATGAGGTCATTCCTGACCAAAATTGCCCCGCTTAACAACGCTGAGAAGATCAAGAAGCCGATGTTTATTGTGCAGGGAAAAAACGATCCTCGTGTTCCGGCAAGCGAAGCAGAGCAAATGGTTGCAACGCTTAAGAAGAGCAATACGCCCCTTTGGTTTATGATGGCGAAGGAAGAAGGTCACGGGTTAGCCCAAA
>JBBRUI010000310.1:0-5256 GCA_038247945.1 Bacteroidota bacterium
CGCGCCACAACGAACGTGGACTATGCCTGTAACCTCGACAAGCGGCTTCCCGAAATCGCCGAAGGCGCTACCCGTGCCCAGATAGCGGACTCCACATGGGCGACCGAATTCAAGGTATTCGACAACTTCGGTGAGGAGCATACCCTTAATGTTTCGTTTACCCGCGTTCCCGGTTCGCAGAATCAGTGGAATGCCACCGTCAACGTAGACCCGACCAACGCAGAAGCGACGGCGACCCGCGTCGGTGTGAATACAACCGATGGTACCGCCAATACCTTCATCGTCAATTTCGACAACCTTGGAAAACTGTCAGGTATCACCGATACGGCAGGCAACACTTCAGCAGTCGCAGGCAAAGTAGTGCTCCAAGCTTCGTTTAACGTTCTTGGCGCGAACCCGGACGCGGCCGGTGCCCCAACCCGGCAGACATTCAACATTAATCTGGGTGAAATCGGTAGCGTGCGGAATACAGTAACCCAGTTCTCCGAAAAAAGTTCCACCAAGGCCTATATGCAGGATGGCTTCACCATGGGATATCTTGAAAATTTCAAGATCGACCAGTCGGGTATGATTACTGGCGTGTATTCGAACGGCACGAACCGGATGCTCGGTCAGATTGCGCTGGCAAGCTTCGCCAACCAGGGCGGACTTGAAAAAGCGGGGGAGAACACCTATGTGCAATCCAATAACTCCGGTTATGCAAACATCGGGACTTCGGGTGTGGCAGGGAAGGGGAAACTGATTGCCGGCGCGCTCGAAATGAGCAACGTCGACCTTACTGAACAGTTTACTGACATGATCATAACCCAGCGCGGTTTTCAGGCAAGCTCCAAGACTATCCAGACTTCGGACACCATGCTTGACACCGTGTTGAATCTGAAGCGTTAATAGGATATAATGAAGAACCTGCGAAATAAAATTTCACAGGTTCTTCCCGGTTTCAGGATCAAAGGTACCAAATGATAGCAGTAACGCAACTGAACGGCAAAGAATACTGGATCAATCCGCACCAAATCGAAGTCATTGAAAGCAATCCCGACGTGACCCTGGTCATGTTGTCTGGTCGACATGTCATTGTCCGCGAAAAGCCGGAAGAAGTAATAGACCGAATAATCGCTTACCGCCGCAAGATCGGCGCATTCAAGAACGAGGAGTAGCCTTCCATGGATATAGCGTCAATAATCGGTTTATGCGGCGGATTGGGAGTCGTTATCTTTGGTGCCTTCATGGGTGGTTCGCTTGGTGGACTTATTGACCTTCCGTCGGTTTTTATCACCGGTGGCGGTTCGTATCTGTGCCTTTTCCTCACCTATCCGCTTTCCTATGTCACCGGTATTTTTTCGGTAATGGGTCGAGTTTTCAAGACATTCGATTTTGGTGAAAAGGCGCTGGTGCAGAAACTGGTATCATTTTCCGAAAAAGCCCGCCGCGAGGGTATACTTGCTCTTGAAGAAGAAATTCAGGACCTCGACGACGAGTTTATGCGTAGCGGACTCAGGCTCGTGGTTGATGGCACCGACGGCGAGGTTATCCGCGGGCTCATGGAAAACGAACTGAGCCAGATGGAAGGTCGACATAATATCTGGATCACCCTGGTCAACGCCTGGGCAACCCTCGCCCCCGGTTTCGGAATGCTCGGTACTGTTATTGGTCTTATTGGTATGTTGGGAAACCTCGAGGACAAGAGTGCCCTTGGTCCGAACATGGCAGTTGCGCTTGTCACAACCCTTTACGGCTCCATGATGCAGAACTGGTTGTTCGTTCCGATTTCGGGCAAACTCAGCTACCAGAACAGCATGGAAGTAAAATCCAAGGAAATGATTATAGAAGGCGTTCTGTCGATACAAGCGGGCGATAATCCGCGTATCCTTGCCCAGAAGATGCTTACGTATCTGACTCCCAAGGATCGTAAGTCCATCGAAGCCGACGTTATGAAAGACTAGGGGTAGTCCGAAATGGCAAGAAAAAAGAAGGCTCCAAACGCTTCATCGTCCGGATGGCTCAATACATATGCAGACATGGTTACACTCATGATGTGTTTTTTTGTCATGTTGTATGATCCTTCCCAAGCTGATGTCACCGTTCTTGCCGCGATGACAGCATCTATAAATGGCGATCCGAACGGTGGAGGTATGTCTCTTGCCGCAGGACGGATGGCCGATCTTGGCAATACCATAGATTCAATGCCTTCGATGGAAAAGGGAAAGTCCCTCGGCCTCGCAGTTAAGCGTGCGGTCAGTCTTTTTGCCCCCGACATAAAATCCAATAAAATTTCAATTACCAGCGATGAACGCGGCCTCGTTATAACTCTCGCTGCCGATTCGTTTTTTAGACCGGCGAGCGCAGTTCTCGAAATAGAAGAAACCCGGGAAACCCTGCTCCGTATCGCACAGCTACTCGCATCTGAGGAACTCGGCAAACGACGTTTTCGTATCGAAGGGCATACCGACAATGGAGCCACAGATACTTCGAAATGGCCAAGCAACTGGGAGCTTTCGACCGCACGGGCTGTCAATGTGCTCCATTATTTAACAGATTTCGGTGCCGAAGAAAAGCGTTTTTCCGTTGCCGGTTATGCTGATACACGACCCTTTTACACAAACGATACGCCTGAAGGCCGCGCCTATAACCGGCGTGTGGATATAATTATTCTGGACGAAGGTCATTTTTAATGATATTATTAACCGTAAAAAAGGATATACAGTATGGATGATCAGGACGACATCAATCTTGAAGGCGGAGATGCCGGGGCCGGAGACGGCGGTGGAAAAAAAGGTAGCAGTATGCTTCCACAGCTGCTCAAATGGGTAGCTATCGTTCTCGGTGCGCTCATTTTCATCATTACCGTTGTAGTGGTAACGGTTAATATTATGGGTGGTTCAGGCAAAAATCAGACCGCCGTACCTCTTTCCGAGGAATATACGGGGTCGCGCGATGTTTTTCAGTGGTATCAGGCAGTCGGTGTAATCAAGACCAAGACGTCCGACAGCATTCCTGCTTCAGTAATTGTTGATATCGCACTCGGGTATCCGCTCGAGGACAAATCAACTCCAGCAGAACTTTCTTCTCGATTGGTCGAACTTAAAGACTTCTTGCGCTCTTTTTTCAAGCTTAAAACAGCCGCAGAACTACGCAACGAGGATAAAATTAAGATAGAAATCAGAAATGCCATAAACGACAATATTCTTTCAAAGTCAAAGATCCGAGATGTGCGATTTACTCAGTACGAAATAGTGGAACAATAAGGAATTTATGACAGAAGTTCTTTCTCAGGATGAAATTGATCAGCTTCTCACCGCGATAAGCGCCGGGGATACCGATACGGAAGATTTCCGACCGGTAAACGACACCCGGAAGATCAAGATTTACGACTTTAAGCGTCCTGACAAATTCTCGAAAGAACAGATACGAACCGTATCGATCATGCATGAAACCTTTGCCCGGCTCACCACTACTGCGCTTTCTGCACAGTTGCGAAGTATGGCACATGTTCATGTCGCATCGGTCGATCAGCTGACCTACGAAGAGTTTATTCGCTCAATTCCCACGCCGACAACCCTTGCTGTTATCAACATGGACCCTCTCAAGGGCAATGCAATCCTCGAAATCGATCCTTCGGTCACTTTTTCTATTATCGATCGACTATTCGGAGGGACTGGAAAGGGTACGAAGGTGCAGCGCGATCTCACCGATATCGAACAGTCCGTTATGGAAGGTATCATTGTTCGTATTCTGGCGAACATGCGCGAAGCCTGGACTCAAGTAATTGATCTGCGGCCCCGGCTCGGCCAGATCGAAACCAACCCCCAGTTTGCCCAGATCGTTCCTCCCTCAGAAATGGTTGTTTTGGTCACACTCGAAACAAAGGTCGGCGAAGAAGAGGGTATGATGAACTTTTGCATACCCTATATCACTATCGAACCTATTATTTCGAAGCTTTCCAGTCAGTTCTGGTTTTCATCGGTACGCAGAAGTTCAACCACCCAGTATATGGGTGTGCTTAAAGAAAAATTATCTTCGGTAGAAATGGATGTGGTAGCCGAAATTGGCACGATCAGCTTGCCGGTGCGAGATGTACTTAATTTACGAGTAGGCGACGTGGTTCGCCTTTCCAATGTGCATGTAGGAGATCCCTTTACCCTCAGTGTTGGCAATAAGAAAAAATTTCTGTGCCAGGCCGGCGTGATCGGCAAGAAAGTAGCGGTACAGGTTCTCAAGAAACTTGCTGACATCGAGCAGGAAGAATTCGAAGAATTATCAGTTGAAGGAGATGATGCATATGAGTGACGGTTCCATATCTCAGGACGAGATTGATGCCCTGTTGGCCGGTGTCGACATGGGAGGAATGGGTGCCGCTCCTGCCGCAGCATCCGAACGGCTGAACGACAGCCAAATTAGTGCCCTGCAGAAATTTCTCAACAGCAATGTGCCAGGACTCAAGTCAAATCTCGAGTCTATGACGGGAAAAACTGTTGAATTCGGGAACCCTTCGGTCGAAGTGATGAAGCGTGACGGTTTTCTTCGCAAGATACCTGAAATGGTTGTCGGCTGCCTCATCGATTTTAACCAGGCTCTAGTTGGGGATCATCTATTCATCCTCGCTCCAGAATTCGCTCAGAAGATCGTCAGCTTGGTCAACAATGAAAACAACGCAGAATTAGATGAAATGTCCCTTTCTGTTATTAGCGAAACAATCTCTCAGCATTCTGGTATGGAAATAACTGCGCTCGAAAAAGCTGGTTTCAAAGGTGTCGCTAATAATCCCGCGGAATCCGTGCATGTTCCTAAGGCTATGGTGCGCTTTCCTCGCGACGATTTCGCCGTCTTCACCTATCCGGTCAGCATCGACGGTTCTGCTTTTTCCTTGTGGGAAATCATTCCGTATACCATGGCGATTGAAATCGCCACTGCCTTTGGTGCTTCGCGAAATGATGCTGCTTCACAGTCGATGGCTGATCAGAGTGGCATGAACATGGGTAACATGCAGGGCGGTATGCAAGGTAACATGGGTAACATGCAGGGCAACATGGGTAACATGCAGGGCAACATGGGTAACATGCAAGGCAACATGGGCAATATGCAGGGCAACATGAACGGTATGAACATGGGCAATATGCAGGGCAACATGGGCCAAATCATGGGTATGAACCCGAATGTCCAGTCAGTACAATTTCCCAATCTCCAACTTAATTCCATGGGAACAGAACAGGGCAATATCGGTCTTATCATGGACGTATTCATGGAAATGACGGTAGA
>JBBRUI010000311.1:0-5246 GCA_038247945.1 Bacteroidota bacterium
GAAAGGGGCAATACCTCTCCGGAGGGCGTTGTCTCCGGCTGAACCCAGAAGATCCGGAGTTAAAGAGGAAGGGCCGTATCTTCACCATGTGAGTTTTCGAACTGCATAATTAACCGGGAAGTTTTTAACAAACATCATTCAAAAAGAGAGCATTCTATGGCAAGGACTGAAACGGAGAAAAAACGTGACTTCGCCCGCGAAGCAATTCCTCATATGGACTTTCTCTATAACTATGCTCTGCGCATGACGTATAAACCCGAAGACGCGGAGGATTTGGTGCAGGAAACATATTTGAAAGCATATAGGTTTTGGGATACATACCAAACGGGGACAAATATCCGCGGATGGATGTTCAGAATTTTGAAAAATTCTTTTCTGAACGAACACCGAAAAGATTCGCAGCAGCCGGAAATGATCGACTATGATGCAGTAAAAGATAGCTACAACCCTCCGCAGGAAACGGCTGCGAAGGAAAACGGATTTCATCACGATATGTTTTCCAACCTGCTGGATGATGAGGTGGCGCAGGCAATCGCCGCACTTCCTCAAGACTTCCGGACGGTCACCATTCTTTGTGACATCGAAGGGATGTCATACGAAGAGATTGCAGATTTCACCAAGGTTCCCATAAGCACCGTTCGATCACGGATTCATCATGCGAGGAAATATCTGTACAAAACATTTCAAAGCTATGTCCAAAACAAATATACGGGGCAAACGAGCGCAATATCTCATGCGCGCCTGCAGCCCATGGCGGCGCAAGCAGAATACAAGCAACGGCCCTCAGCCTATGATTCTTTAACCACCTGACAAGGAAGGGAGTACAACCATTGCATCCTCTTTCGGTTCTTGTTGTTGATGACAACACCACGTATCGTACCGGATTGGCGGAGTATCTGCAAAAACAGGATGGCGTACGCGTGATCGGGCAGGCAAAGGATGGACTCGAAGCGATCGCGCTCGCGCTCACCCTGGACCCTGATCTCATCTTCATGGATATCAGTATGCCGGGATTGGGCGGACTAGAAGCAACGAAGCGAATCAAGCAACAGTCCAAAGAGATAAAAATAGTGTTCGTTACCATTCATGAAGAAAAGACCTACCAGGTTCTCGCAGAGATGCTTCAGGCTGACGGGTTCATTTGTAAGAGTTCAGTAAAGCAGGACCTTCCCAAGGTCCTTGAACATATCCGTTCTACAATGGGCTGATGATTTCGGTTTGCAGCGTATGTTCAGTTAGCCCTCTGCTTGAGAATTTCACCCAAGAGTTGTATCATATCACCACGACATTTCATTTGTTTTTTTCCGTTGACCAAAAGCGGCCTTTCATTGCATGAGTATGACAAAAGCGAAAGTCCTGATAGTCGAGGACGACACTCTTACCGCGGTAGGGTTCAAAGAAATATTAACTCAAATCGGGTACTCTGTCTCTGCGATTGCCAGCTCCGGAGAAGATGCAATAAAAAAAGCTGAGCTCCATCAGCCCGATGTTGTACTGATGGATATCATGTTGGAGGGAGAATTAGGCGGTGTTGAAGCCGCCGACCAGATTCGTGCCCGCTTCGACATCCCTATTATTTTTCTTACCTCGTACATTGACGACGCTCTTCTGCGCCGCGCAAAAGTTACAGATCCTTTCGGCTATCTGATAAAACCCTGCCACCCGCGCGAGTTGTACGCAACAATCGAACTCGCCATTTTCAAGCACCAGGAATCCGTATACCGCGAAGCAGTGGAGGAAGAGCTGCGCCGTTCGCGACAGGAACTCGACACCATCCTTCAAGGTCTGGCGGAAGGTGTAACGGTTCAAAGTCCGACCGGAAAGCTGGTGTACGTGAATGAAGTTGCTGCGCGCCAAATCGGCTATGCCAGTTCGGAAGAGTTGTTGAAGGTTCCCGTGTTGGAACTGATGAATAAATTCGAAGTCACGCACGAAGATGGCAGCCCGTTAGCGCTTCATCAACTTCCAGGACGCCGTGCAGTTCAGGAGAAACATGCTGTAGCTGCAACACTGCGTTATCGAAACAAAGAAACCGGAGAAGAACGATGGTCGATTGTGAAATCTTCTCCTGTCTTCCGGGATGACGGCGAAGTTCGTTTGGCTATCAATGTTTTCCACGATATTACCAATCAGAAACGATCGGAGGAACAGTTACGCCGCGAGCATGCGTTTCGTCGGGCGGTGGAGACAGCTGTTTCTTCAGGGATCGCCACCGTGGATTTGTCCGGCCGGCAAACGTATGTGAACCCTGCATTCTGCACGATGGTAGGATGGACTGACAATGAGCTCGTCGGCCAGATGCCCCCGTACAAATATTGGCCGGAGGAAGAACAGGAAAATATCGGCCGGGCATTCCGGGTAACAATCGAAGGGACCGCCCCCGCGGGAGGGTTTGAACTCCGTTTTCGACGCAACGCAGGTGAAATCTTTGACGCGAGCGTCGTCGTTTCTCCTTTGCGGACAAGTGACGGGGAGCTTTCCGGCTGGCTGGCATCTGTAACGGATATAACCGCAAGAAAAAAATCTGAAAATGCGCAACGCTTTCTGGTGGAGGCGGGCGCCCAGATTGGCAGCTCTTTGGATTATCACATAACGCTTGCAAACGTCGCGAAACTCGCGGTCCCGACTCTGGCTGATTGGTGCACGATTGATATTCAGGACGAAACCGGAACGCTTCAACGTGTCGCGGTTGCCCATAAAGATCCCTCCAAAGTTCATTGGGTAGAAGAAATGCACGAGCATTTTCCGCCCAATATCGAGGCACCCTACGGGATTCTTCACGTTATTCAAACCGGCAAGACCGAATTCTTCGAAGAAATCACAGGCCCGATGATCTCCGAATCGGTGAAGAAAACCAGGCAGCTCGAGATTTTACGCGAGCTGAATCCCGCCTCCGTTATTATCGCGCCGCTGGTCGCACGCGGCAGAACGTTGGGCGCCATCTCGCTCGTCACCGAATCCGGACGTCGCTTTGAAGAATCCGATGTATACGTCGCCGAGCAGCTCGCATACAGAGCGGCCCTCGCCGTCGATAACTCACGGCTATACCGTGAGTCAGAGCTTGAAATAAATGAACGCCAGCGCGTGCAGGAACAATATAAAGTCCGGGCAGCGCAACAGGCAGCGGTTGCTGATCTCGGACAGTTTGCGCTCTCCGGTGTGGAGCTTCAAACATTGCTCGATCGTGCGGTTGAACTTCTTTGTAAGACTCTCGGCGTTGAATTTTGCAAAGTTCTCCAGATTCTTCCGGATGCAAACAAACTTTTGTTGCGAGCAGGAATTGGTTGGCGTGCTGGCGTAGTGGGCATAGCTACGTTCGATGCCGACTCCGGCTCTCAAGCGGGCTTTACGCTGAAATCCAATGAGCCTGTCATCGTTCACGATCTGCGGAAGGAAACACGGTTTCGCGGACTCTCATTATTACACGAACACAATGTGGTCAGCGGCCTCGGCGTGATCATCCGAAGCGGGTCGCAGGATTGGGGCGTTCTCAGTGCCCACACCAGCAACCGAAGGGATTTTGTAGAAGATGATATTAACTTTGTGCAAGCCATTGCGAACGTTCTGGCCCAAGCCATAGAACAAAACAAAGTACGCAAAGAGCTCGAGCACTCTTACGAAATACTTGAACACCGTGTTAAAGAACGAACCGCCTCACTTCTTCAGGCAAATGAAGAACTCAGGCTTCTACAATCACTCTCCATCGCAATTGCGGAAAGCGATTCAGTACCCTCTGCATTGAAAATTGCTCTTCAAAAAATATGTGAAGCGACTGGATGGGATTTGGGTCGTGCCTGGCTTCCAGCCGCAGACAGCACCCATATCGAATGTATAAGTTCATGGAGCAAAACGGCGGCGGGTGTCACGCCAAGTCCGGAAACGCATCCGACATTAAGTCTTGAAGATCAGAGCGGGATTCCCGGACGAGTTTGGATGTCGAAGAAACCCGTCTGGATTCCTGATATTGACGGCGATCCGGAGTTTCGGCTCAAGCAATGGGCACAAGCCATCGATCTTCGGGGAGCAATGGGAGTGCCTATTCTTGCCGACGATCAGGTAGTCGCAGTACTGGAGTTTTTCCTTCGTCAACCCAAAATAAAAGATCGACGATTAGTAGGTCTCGTCTCCGCAGCAGCGGCCCAACTCGGAACTGTTTTGCAGCGAAAGAAAGTTGAAGAAAAACTTCGCACCAGTGAAATGGAGCTTGCCGAAGCACAAGAGGTTGCAAACATCGGCAGTTGGAAATGGGAAATCGCTCCCAACACCTTGTATTGGTCCGACGAGTTGTACAGGATCTTTGGTTTGGAATCCTCTACCCTTCCCATTACGTTCGATACCTATCTGAATCTCGTGCATCCCGACGACCGGAATTTTATCAGTAAGATTATCGAACATGGTTCCTTTGATGATCAACAGCATACTTTTAGAATTATACGGCCTGACGGAACAGAGCGAATTCTTAATGCCCGCGGCAAGACTATTCGTGATGAGAGCGGAAAACCGATCCGCATGGTCGGCACGGGACAGGACATAACAGAGCGACGGCTTGCAGAAGAAGAATTGCAGAAAAGAGAATTGCAGTTGACGACAGCCCAACAGATTGCGCATCTGGGAAGTTGGGAATATGATATGAAATCCGGTTCTGTTACTTGGTCGGATGAACTGTACCGCATCTACGGACTCACACGCCAGACGTTTGATGGAACACTCAAAGCATTCCTGGACCATGTTCACCCCGATGATCGTCCATTCACGCTTCAAAGGGTTCAAGACGCAATAGCGAAGAAAGAACCATTCCTGTTGGAGGAACGCATTCTTCGCCCCGATGGCTCCATCCGTGTACTGCAGAGCCAGGGCCGTGTCGTGCTGGATGCAAACAATGAGGCGAGCCACTTGATCGGAGTTTGTTTGGACATCACCGATCGCAAAAAAGCGGAAGAGAAATTCCGCGGACTTTTGGAATCAGCGCCTGATGCAATTGTAATTGTGAACCAAAGCGGCGATATTGTTCTCGTCAATGCACAGACAGAAAACCTGTTCGGGTATCCCCGCGAAGAGCTGTTGGGAAAACCGATGGAGCTTCTTCTGCCCCAGAGGTCTCGAAAGAAACACCCGGAACATCGACATGAGTATTTTTTATCTCCTCATCCGCGACCAATGGGAGTTGGACTTGATCTGAAGGGAATGAGAAAAGACGGAACTGAATTCCCCGTGGAGGTTAATCTCGGTCCGCTGGAAACCGAAGA
>JBBRUI010000312.1:0-5232 GCA_038247945.1 Bacteroidota bacterium
AGAAATAATTCGGATACTCTGCGCTAAAACCTGTACTCCAATTGAGCACCTTCAGGAAAAATGTAACGGCGCCACCAACTATGACGCCTGCAACTGTTGCGAGGAACACCCACTTGATAATGCTTAAGAACAAGACCGTAGATTCCGTAACCGATTTTCTCATTCAATTTCCTTCTGCAAATAATTTATTCATACACGATAACCGCTCGGCTGATCATGACCAGGATTTCCTTAATCGACCACTTATCGGAATATGGCTTCAGAGACGCACGATCTTCAGGAACCGAGAGAAGTTGGGGCTTGGCGGTGCTGTTTAACTCAACAAGATAATTCGGGGCGGTGAGCGTGTTTTTCATTCAGGGGAGCTTGAAGCAGAAGCAAGTCAACATATTGTAGAATAAAGAATGAACGTGAGAGTTGCAAGCGTTGCGCGATGCTCCTGAATCGAAACGACACTAACTTCGAAACTGAGTATCGCACTACAAGGTCAGGTATATCAAAACATGGAGAACCTGGGAATCGGCAGGTTCTCCAGAGTACATACACGTTCGAATGTCACTTCAATTCGATATTCATGTCACCTGTTTACTTCATCAAGATCATCCGTGAAGATGCGGAGCGCCCATCCGATCGCAACCGGAGGATATAGACTCCGCTAGCCTCGGCATATGCGTCCCAAACTGCAACATACACACCGGGGGATTTCATTTCTTGCAGTAACGTGGCAACCTCTCTGCCGAGCACATCGAACACCTTCAACTCAACCGCGCCGCGTGTGCCGATCTCATATTTGATTTGGGTAGATGGATTGAACGGGTTTGGATAATTTTGGTAGAGGGCGAAACTATATGGAGCGTTTTGCTGAAACGGGTCAACACCGGTAAGAGGAACACCAAGAACTGTATCCGATGGCGCACTTTCATTTCCAACAGAATCCGTTGCCGTGGCGTAATAGATTGTCCCACCGGGAGCCGAGGGATCAATCCACGTTGTATCGATAATCGGCTGGGAATTCATTCGGACAAAACCCAACGTTGGATGAGTTCTCCGATAAATGTTATATCCAAGGAGATCCAACTCAAGATTCTTGCGCCACTTTAAATGCACTGGGACACCAAGACTTTCCGCAGTGAGACCAGCAGGCGGCAGGGGGATACTGCGCGGAATCCCGGAAAGCTCCGTTATAAATCCTTCGCGTCCGGCAATGTCGACAATCGAAACACCGACAAAGTAATTTTGCCCCTGCAACAAACCGGTTATCGATTTTGAGCGTGAAGTCACAGTGTACGATGTATCGTAGAGGCCAAGGACTCTGCCGACATACACTTTGTAGGATGAGAAATCAAGAACCGATGCGCTATCCCATGTAGCAACAAGACACGTCCCGTCCCCTTTGTCGCGCAAGCGAAGTCCGGTTACGCTTGGCGGCATTTGGTCCAACGTAAGCAACGTTGCCAATCCGGCACGAACAATATCGCGACAGTATTGCATATCGAGATATTGGAGCAAGTCATTGACGCTGTGATAATACGGACTGAAGTCACGCTCAATAAGAAACACCGACTTGTAATTCTGCTGCCAGAAGGAATAGCTGTCGCTGCCGCTGCGGTACGAGGTCGTTAACACAGGCGTAATCGTTGTGTATGCCCTCGCAATTGCGGAGTGGAGGTTCGAGAGCGCTTCAGAGCCGGTGTACCAAACCACATACACGTCGCGATCTGTTTGTGTTTGCGTCCGGTTGCCGATCATATCGTAGTTCAGCATGGCGCGAATATCGCGGTTCGCCTGGCGCGCACGCTGCGCATAACTCGCGCTGCCTCGTAGCCCTGCCTCTTCGGCGGCATATCCCATGAAGCGCATCGTGTATGCGGGTTGATAGTTCACGAGTTTCAGCACACGCGCCATTTCGAGAGCCGCTGCGGTTCCCGAGGCGTTGTCGTCGGCGCCGGGTGAATTTGTTGTCGGTGAAGACGTACAATCGTGGTGACCGCCAACTATGAACTCCTTCGTTGCATCGACTGTTCCCGGCATTGTCGCAACGACATTTGCCTGCCACGTGCCGCTGTACTGAAAGCTGTCGAGTTTCGCATCGGCGATACCGGACTGCAGATATTTGGCACGGACCCAGCGCGAAACCGTGTCGCGGTTGGCGTTGTTCCAGTAACGCGTGCCGAAGTTCTGCATCGCCTGAATATAATTCCTGAGCGATGTGTCTGAAACCAATGCTATCACGCTGTCGATTATCCCGTTGTCCCGATGTGGAATCAGCGACGGCAATACTGTTCGGGTAGCATCCACAGGAATTTCCTCGCGTTCAATCTCGACGCAGAAAAAGCCGCGTTGCCGGAGCAGCTCGAAGGATTCACTGCTACCTTTTACAATGTGAAAATCTTCAGCGGCAAAGATGGTCTGCACTCCTGCACTTGTGAAATTCAAATCGTTTCGGACTGCGGGAGTATTCGCGACCACTGCATATCGCTGCGTCCAGGGGTGGTCATCGAGAATTACGAAATCTATTCTCCGCGTGCGGAGGACTGCAAGAGAAGCAGAACTTGTCCCTGCAAGATACATTTCGCCAAGCCGATGATAGAAGCGAAGCGGCGTGGGCGCTATCCGGATTGCTTCCACGCACATCGATGCCGGAATGCTGATGAGAAGTTCGTCGGTTGTTGAAGATGCAACGCGGGGCGAAGCAAATACCGGCAACGCCAGGAAGAAACAAACGAGAATTATATACAAACGTTTCATTGTAGTCTCCTTTGGATGAACACGCATAGATGGATTGCCCTCCGGCCAGAGTAGGTTTTGGGTAAAGAGTGAAGAGATTGAGTGGAGGAGAGCAGAAAGAACAGTTTGAAGGTCAAGCGGCAAATCGTTCTGCCGCCTGCAACTGAAAGTTACAAAAAGATATTCCTGACATCAACTGACTATCGAAGCAAGAGCATTTGTTTCGCGGCCACCACTGCGCCTGAGTTCAGCCGGTAGAAATACACTCCGGTTCCCACCTGCGACCCGCGTTTGTCTTTTCCATCCCACACCACAGAATGCTCACCGGCAGAAGCATGTTCAAACGCGTACGATCGTATTTCCCTCCCCAGCAAATCATAAATCGTTAGCGTGAAATCGGATTGTGTTGGCAGGCTGATGTTGATGGTGGTTGATGGGTTGAACGGATTGGGATAGTTTTGAGAAAGTGAGAAACCTTTCAGTGTCTCGTGATTACGAACTGATGTGATGATGGAGCTTAACAGGTAATGCTCTGCATCTGACCAAACGTCAAGGACCCCCGGACGATAACTATATCGCACCAGACCGATTCCTCGGTGGAAAGTGAACAAGCTGCGATAATTCGGATAATAGCTCCCCGGAGGTCTCGACATGAACCTGATTGTATCTGATGCGCCAACTCTTTTGTACCTCTCAATCATTGTCGTATCCCGATATTCACGTGTAAAGGGAAAGACATCGAGGCGATTTGCAGACGGAGATGTGTTGTTTCGATAAAGCTGATGCCCTCCATCCTCTCGCTCGATCAGTTCGAATGTAATTGTATCGCGAATCTGAAATGTTGTGTCCCAAGCGTTCACTGTTTGATGATACGTGAGGTTGCGATAACGCGCGAAGGACCATCGAGTCGAATCTGCGTTCGTAATCTTGCCGACGACTTGATATATCGCCCGTCCGGAATCGGTTTCCTGCCAAAAAGTGCTTCCGTTCAAGCCGGAGTCTGTGTAATACCGATAGGTCCACTGATTTCCAATCGCCAAAGGAAAAACATCGGCAAGAGAATCACTTTGCGCATACAGCTTGCTTACGCCCAACGGCAGGACAAACATCAAGAACAAAGAAGCGGTTTTCATAACTACCTCTACTACCTCTAGTCTATTTTTGCAGAATAAGTTTCCTAGTTGAAACAAAACTGTTTGCTTTCAGCCGATAGAAATACACACCGCTTGCAACTTGATTACCAGTATTAGTCCGCCCATCCCACACCACCGAATGCGTTCCCGCTGGAACTCTCTCGAACGCAAACGACCTCACCTCCCTGCCAAGTACATCATAAATCTTCAGCGTGAAGTCAGATAGCACCGGCAGACTGATGTTGATTGTGGTTGATGGATTGAACGGGTTGGGATAGTTCTGTCCCAACTCAAATTTCTCCGGAACTTCATTCACTCCCCCGCCAACACCCGTGAGAAGATTGCCTCCCGAAAGCAACGCAACAGTTCCTTGCTGCCCGCCCATAATGATTTCATAACTATTGTTGCCGTCAATGTCCGGCACAGCGGCAACTTCCCGCGATTGCTGGGTTCCGGTCGGGTATAGCGCGAGTTGCACACCATCCTGGCCTTTCACGATCATCGTCCCCTGATTCTGCACTGCGATGGCAACATCATCGAAGCTGTCGCTGTTCAGGTCGGGAATCGCTGACGCGCCCATGGTGTTGGCCGTAGCCAACGACCACACGATATTTCCGTTTGCTCCGTTCAGACAATAAATTCCGCCGCCGAGCAGAGGCGCAAGTATTTCGTCAACGCCATCGCCGGTAACATCCTTCAAGCGGACAAGCTGCATCACGCCGCTGCCGCCCGTTGAACGGGTCCACATTTGCGCTCCCGTTACTCCATCCACACGATAGATCGGTCCCCAGAACGCGCTGATGATCACGTCAGGAGTTTGACTTGAAACAGCCCACGCCAAAACTTCTTTGCCGCCCCCACTCGCGCTCGTGAGTGGAAAATCCCATAACGGTGCACCATTCGCTCCGCTGAACGCGCTTGCTTTGTACGACGGTTCTCCGACGCAGCCAACTACATCAGGCACGCCATCGCCGGTAATGTCTCCGAGCGCCGTCACGGCGTGTGTAAAGCCGGGAAGCGGTGAAACCCACCGGATGCTTCCGTTCAATCCGTTGAACAAAAATACACTGCGTCTTCCGCCGACTCCGCCGGTGTTGGTTGCACTTCCTGCTGCGAGAACATCGGGCACGCCGTCGTTATTGAAGTCCGTGCTCGCATCAACTCCTGTGATATCGCCGAGCCCAAAACTATCCGGATGATCAGTACCAAATTCCCAAAGTTTTTGCCCGTTGCGACCGTTGATTGCATACACATGTTCATTGCCGCCGCCCGTTCCGATGATAACATCTTTGAATGTATCTTGATTCAAATCCGTAACCGCCAGAGCTTTCTGATGAGAGTAATCTCCTGTGGAGCCGATGGAGCCGGCGCT
>JBBRUI010000313.1:0-5212 GCA_038247945.1 Bacteroidota bacterium
AGAATTTAACCTCGGAAGGAAGTATTTCAACTTCCACACGTTAGCGACTCCGGGCGGTGAAATACGCGGACAAATCAAACTTGATGCTTCGAAGGGACAATATGGTTCCGTTAAACTTGATGCCGCAACATATGAAGCGGGAAAGATGTACACAGTGATTGCAACCGGGAAGGGCGCTACATTCCAGTTGATTAGGCTGTCTGATAGACAAGTTGCGGGCACGCCGGTTGGAAAGCCGAAAGCAATTGATCTGAAGAAAGACGTTGTTAATGCCGATTAAATCTCGAAAACAAACGATCAAATCATAAATAATATGCCTCAACAATTGGAGGACACTATGAGAAACAAAATTGTTATAATCCTCTCCGCGTTACTGTTAATGCCGGCGCTGATGTTTGCCGGTGTTACCGGTAAGATCAGAGGAAAAGTGATAGATAAAGAATCCAAGGAACCTCTCGTCGGCGCAAACGTTGCCGTGGAAGGAACCAGTCTCGGAGCGCGAACAGACGTGGACGGTGAATATACCGTGCTCAACATTCCTGCAGGAACATACTCGGTGAAAGCCAGTTTCATCGGTTACGCTTCCACGAATGTTTTGAACGTTCGTGTGAGCTCGGACCTTACCACGCAGTTGGATTTTTCACTCTCGACAGAAGCAATACAGGTAACGGGCGTGGAAATCACCGCTGAACGCCCTATCATAAACAAGAGCGCCACCAATGCAGTACGCATCGTTAGCGGGGATGATCTCAAGAATATCCCCGTGCGAGGTGTTGCCGCCGTTGTTGCCCTGCAGGCTGGTGTTGTGCTACAGGGTGGCGAGTTGTTCATCCGGGGCGGTCGACAGGATGAAATTGGGTATTACGTGGACGGCGCCGATGCCCGTGACCCCCGTACAGGCCGACAAGCGATTACGATTGTGCCTGAAGCACTCGAAGAATTTCAGGTGCAGGCGGGCGGATACAATGCAGAGTACGGCGGTGCAAATGCCGGTATCATCCGTCAACAACTCAAGACAGGGAGCAACTCATTTAGTGCCTCGCTTCGGGCTGAAACCGACGACTTTGTCGGGCGTGGGAAAAGTTATATGGGTGGTTACAGCTATGGTTATTCCGACATTTCGGGAACCATCTCAGGCCCCATCGTTGCGGATAAGGTAAAGTTCTTCATCGCCGGTCAGAATACCTTTCAGGCTGATCCGGCCGCTGCGTACTGGAGCGGCTTCACATTCAATGATCTTGTCGAGGATATTAGCGGAAGCACCCGAAATCCCTATAATCCCATTGTGAACAATCCAAACAGCATCTACGACGGTGGACCGGCTCCCGATACGCTGGACTTGGTTGTTCTCCCCGGCAATGTTCCCGGACGTAAATTCCAGCAATATGCCGGCAACGGAACCCTGACGTTCGATTTAAGTCCGATTATTGTTCGGTTGAGCGGTTCAGCGAGTTTCACAAAGGGTTTGTTCAATCCAACGCCCATCCGGAATATTTTCAATCAATTTCGTCTTCACAACGAGCAGAGGAGCAACAATTTATACAGTGCAAAAATCTCGCACTTCTTGCAGCCGGAAACGTACTATGACCTTACGTTCAGCTATTCTGATCAGCGTTTCAAACGATCCGATCCTTTCTTCAAAGATGATTATCTCGCGTACGGCGATAGCACTCGTGCCGCGCAGTTTGGCATGAACTATTTTTCCCGGTTCCAATCTCCTCAGGATATTCGTGTTGATGGTTTTCCGTTTACTCGTCCGGGCAGCCTTAACATGAATGGTGGAGGTACGGTAGGCTACTCGAAAAGAAAGCAAAGCTATCTGAGCGGTGCAATCGACCTCACGCACCAATTATCGAACCATGAATTGAAGGCAGGGTTCTCGTACCGCGAGCACAGAGTACGAAATTATTCTATTGTTTCTCTCGAAGCGTTATTGGGATCGCTGATCTCCAACCCTGACGCGGCAAGAAATGGCGGGGCAGAGCGCGATCTTCTATGGCGCACGGGCGGGCTTCCCACCAATTACGGATATGACATCTACGGCAACGAAACCAATGACACCGGACTGGATGGTGTTAAGAAGCCCAAGTATATCTCCGGCTATCTCCAGGATAAATTTGAATTCAATGATCTCGTTATCAATGCCGGGTTGCGTTTCGATTCGTTTGATAATGATGCGTTTGAATTCATCAATCCTCTTAATCCGTCATACAATCCTCAGGATGCAACTGTTGATCCGGCAGGCACGAGGAAAAAGCCTGTGTTCAAGAGTGTGAGTCCGAGGCTCGGATTCTCGTTCCCTGTCACTGACCGGACTGTGTTCCATGTTCAGTATGGCAAGTTCGTTCAAGCTCCTCAATTGAACGATATGTATACGAGCACTTCAAGAATAGCATTGTGGTTTACCGGTCGTAACTTCATTCCAGATCCGGCCGGGTTTGGATTGGATCCCATTCGTACTACTCAATATGAGATCGGGTTCACCCAGCAGTTTACCGATTTCGCTTCCTTCGATTTGACGACCTTCTACAAAGACATCCAGGGTCAAATCCAGTACGACGTCGTGACAACGATGGCCGGTTCGCCGACAGCTTCATACAACATACTTAAGAACGGCGACTTTGCAACGACAAAAGGTCTGGAAGTGACATTGCGCCTGCGGCGGACGAACAGGATGCAGGCATCAGTGAACTACACTCTGTCCGATGCGCAGGGAACGGGTTCGAGCAGGTCGAGCACTGTTTCTTCTACACAGGCCGGTCCCGAGCGTCCGGTCGTGCTTTCTCCTTTGGCATTCAACCAAACACACAGAGGTTCGATCAACATCGATTTCCGGTTCGGGAAAGATGATGGCGGGGCAATTCTTGAACAGCTTGGCGCAAACGTGTTATTCACATTCAACAGCGGCCATGCGTACACAAAAGCCCTGCAGAGCAGCTCGGCAGGTCAACGAGGTCCGGAAGAAGCAGGCATCCTTTCGGATGACGACCCGCGCACCCGAAAGCCTGACGGCGCGCTGAACTCCTCGACAACTCCATGGGTGTTCCAGGTTGATCTGCGTTTAGACAAAACAGTCTCTATTGCAGATATGTTTGATGTGAATTTCTATGTGTACGTGTTGAACCTTCTTGATACCAAAAACGTGTTGAACGTTTACAGCCGTTCCGGCAATGCAAGCGACGATGGATTCCTCTCGAATCCTGCACTTAGCCAGGCTATCGTAGCTGGTCAGGGACCCCGGTATGTACCACTGTACCAGGCGATCAACAACCAAAACCGTCAGCACTACTGGCAGAATCAATTGGGTTCGAATGCCGATGTGACCGGCGGTGATCTCTACGGTACGCCGCGTCAAGTTCGCGTGGGTGTCAACATTGTCTATTAAGAATTCGGTAGAAACTCATTCATAAACTAAACGGGTTATAACCATGAAGAAACTATCATTTATGTTCGCATATGCACTGGTCGCGGGCGCTCTCATGCTGGTGAATTTTGCCGGCAGTGCGGACGCAAGCGACCGATCGGGGCGTCAGCCGCAGACCGGCGGTTTGCGCAAACCTGATGGCGCCCCTGCTTCGACGCTCATCAATATTAACAATATTGCAGGCTGGGTTCGTAATGACGGTTGGTCTGCTCGTATACCCTCGTCAGGTAACTCAGGCGTGTTTTTCCCGCGCGGAACCGCTGCAGCAATTTTCCAGGACGGTATCGTGTGGGGCGGCAACGTGAACGATGGCGGCTCGCAGGTGTTACGGGTTGGCGGCCAGACCTATAGTATTGGAACGATAGGCGGGCGGATTATCTCGCCAGGCGTTGCGGCGAATCCTAATGATGCCGATGTTCGTGTCTATCGCATCCGCCGTGATTACAAGACGGCCGATCTCAAGAAGGACGCTGCGGAGTTCTTTGAAAAAGGACTGAATGCTGTAACTGCCGGAGACATTGCAACCATCCGTGCCCAATATGAAACTGATTGGAATGAATGGCCAGCTGCGCAAGGAGCGCCGTACTATGACAGAGATTCCAACAGGACGTACACAGCCGGAGTCGATGAGCCGGGTGTCGCCGATGCAGATCAGGTTATCTGGTTTGTATGCAACGATTTGAATATCGGCAGAACCCTTGCGCTGTACGGTTCAAACCCTATCGGTCTTGAGCTGCAAGTAACGTTGTGGGGGTACGATCGGACAGATCCTCTGGCAAACGTGTATTTCAAAAAGTTCACGTTCATTTATAAAGGGACGTCCACAACTCCTCCGAATGCTACCATCACTGACATGTATGTGGGTCAGTGGTCCGATCCCGATATGGGCGATGCCGGCGATGACTTTGCCGGTTCTGATGTCCCGCTCAGCCTTGTCTATGTGTACAACGGCGGTCCGAGCGATGTCGAATATGCAAAGTTCGGTCTTAAACCTCCGGCTGTCGGGTACGACTTCCTGCAAGGGCCATTAGTAAATGGAGCGCCAACAGACAGCGCCGTGTTCGGACTCAAACGTCGTTATGGGAAGAAAAACCTCCCGATGACGGCAGCATTCTACTTTGCTTCCGGAAGCGCAATTTCCGATCCACCCTTTACTCGTGAGGGGACGATTCAGTGGTACAATCTTCTGCGAGGACTTATTCCCATTGGTGGTGCACCGTTCGTTCATCCGAGTGTGCCTGGTGCTACAAAGTTCTGGCTGGATGGAGATGTCGTTGCGGGCACGGGGCGTCTGGACGGCGTTATTCAGGCTCCCAGCGACCGGCGTATCGGAGCTTGTTCCGGTCCGTTCACGATGGCTCGTGGGGATACGCAGGAAGTGGTTGTTGGCGTCGTAGCCGGTATCGGAACGGATTACAAAAACAGCATCACGGTCATGAAGAATAACGATATCGCCGTGCAGAATGCATATAACGACTTGTTCGATCTTCCGAAGGCTCCGCCTTCACCCAAGGTAAAGGGTATTGCGCTTAACAAGCAGATCGTTCTTGATTGGGGTTCAGACCTTGCTTCCGTCCGCGCATCCGAAGATTACAACAGAAAGGGATACAAATTTGAAGGCTATAACGTCTACCAGTTGCCTTCACCTTCTGCAAGCTTTAGCCAGGCAATAAAGCTTGCAACGTTTGACCTTCAAGGCAATGGAATTCGTACAATTTATGATGATCTGTTTGATGTGGGTCTCGGCATCATTATACGGGTTGTTAAGCAGACGGGGACGGATAGCGG
>JBBRUI010000314.1:0-5207 GCA_038247945.1 Bacteroidota bacterium
TACCAAGATCCCCGATCCATTTATTGTAATTAAATGTCGCCTGCAACGTTTGGTCGGTAAGAGCGATACCGGCGGGATTGTAGAACATCTGGTTGACATCGCCGTACAGCGCGGTTACCGCCGAGCCAAGAGCTACGGCACGCGCACCGACGCCGACTTTAAGAAAAGCCGCACCGGTAAGGCCGGCTTTCCGATCCTGCGAAATACTTACTTGCGTCGCCAGCAGGATGGCAATCAAGCATATCGCTAATAGTTTTAAAGTTTTCATGGATTTAACCTCTTCTAAATTCGTTATGAGTTGGTTTTCAAATCTCGCTGATCGGTGTTATCGCATTATGGAGAAGTAGCCTACCTGCTGGCCACCGTTGTACTCGGCCACATAAATGTAAAGACCGCTTGCAACCTCGATACCATCTTTAGAGAAGAGATCCCAGAATGTGCTTCCGCCGTTGGGATCGGTGGACTCGAAGTTGATTTGTTTTATCACCTGACCGGCAACATCAAGAATGGTGATCTTCACCTTCCCCGGCAGATTATAAAAAGCCACTTTGTGATCGAATGCGTCCACTGCGCTATCGAAGAATGCCTTTTTCTTGTACGGGTTCGGATAGACTCCAATTTTTGTTTTGCCCGAGACAATATCGGCCGGATTAACCAGTGCCGCTTTTACAATAAATCCGGCTCCAATCTCCCGCTGCTTTTGCGCCGTCTTTGGATAGAATGCATTCAAGTCGGCAAAGGGATATGTGTCAACCCACAAACCGCTCGCACCGTTTCTATTCACATTGGAGGTTTCGAGTGTGTTTGCCGTTGCAGAATTCGATCCTGCAAAAGAAACATAATTCGGCCCGAGATTCACTGCTGTGTTTGTATATGCAGCTACATAGAACCAGTATTTGAAACCGAGACCGACTTGTTTGTCCTCATATGAATAGTTAAAGCCTGTTGCAGTGGCGTCGGCGTATTGGGCGAGTTGTGCTGGCGTGATTACCGCAACAAGTTCGTACGGTCCCCACGAATCGGCAACGCCTAACTTCCCTGCTACTCCGGATCCCGCAACATCAAACGTGGGATCGACAGCGCGTTTCAAAGCATCCGGCGTCTTACCGGGAGTCGTGTTCTCATTATACTTGTCAAGACCACGCATACCTGTCTGCAACCAATCAACCTGCCGTGAAAGTGCGGCCTTGTAGATTTTATAGCCTGCAAAGAGTGCAGCAGGAGTTTCCGCTTTGTTGTCCCACCTGACAACAACCGAGCGCTTCGTTGTGTTATCCACACGAATATTCGGGACCGCCGGATACGCATCAAGCACCGGAGGATTTAAATTATTGGCAAGCGTATAGCGTGCTGCCGCCATTGCATTGGCGATACCTTGCAGACGGTAGCCACCAACCTCAGCGAAATACACTGTCATCGATTCGCCGACGTTCAAACGAAATGGTCCGACACCACTATACAAATCGCCATCGAAATTACCCGGGGCCGAATATCCTTTTGCCCATGCTGCCCCTTGATAGTGTGGAGCTTCGAATGCAGTGGGACTTTCCACTGAGTATAATTTTCGATCTCCGTTCGGACGGGTTGGAGTGGCTTTAGGCACAAATGTTTCCGGATTGCCTGCCGTTCCACTTGCAAAGAAATTAGGATCGGGCGAAAGATCGAGCTCGCTTGCGCTTCGGGTCCTTCCACCATTTTTATAGAATGTGCCCATACTGAGAGTATGCGTCTGTTTCGCGTTATTACCCGGGAAACCATAAAACGAACTAAGGCCCCGAGCTTGTCCCGCGGAAGTATACCAACCGCGTTGAGGACCGACGCCAACAGGATCGGTGCCGAATATGGTTTTCTTTACTGCAACACCTGTTGAGTCAAAAGCTCCCAGCCATGACCAGCCGGTCCATACATCCGTGTAGAACTTTGACGGCCAATCATTCAGACCAAGGTCTTTCTTGCCAGCTGCACTTTCGCCGGGGAAAGCAACCGCTATATCCCACGGCGCGCCGCTCGGATCATTGTCGCCGATGTAGCCAAGCGCGCGAGTTGCGCCGAACCGGTTCGCGCGGCCTGCAGCACGGTTCAGGTTGTATGATGTCATGACCTCCGCGTGTGCACCAACGGTAAGAGCATGAATGACGTTGTTCGTTGCCTCCGACACTCCATCGGCGTTGATGTCCTTAACGCCTGTGTTCTTGAACGTCAGCTTCACAATGATGAAGTCATTGAAGTTATTCCAGTTCAACGTGTATTGGTGGATTTCCATTTTCACATCCACACCGATGTTCGTCGGCCAGCCTGCTTCGTACACCGCATGGTGGCGCGTATTCGGATCGACCCACTTCGTCTCTCTTTGATATTTGCGGGTGGGGTCAGTAAAGCCGGGAACATTGACCGGCGGTGTCAACGTCACGTTCCGCACGCTCGCCAAGGCGTAGTTCGGTCCCGATGCGGCGCTGTACGCTGGGTTTGCCACCCCGCCGATTGTTGCAGGATTGAACGTGGGATCGGGGTTCCACTCAGCTACGCCCATACCTTTCGTCCAGAGATTGCCGTTTGTCCACCCTCCCGGCCACATATGTGTTGGGCTCGACCAGGCGCGGTCGAAGTTCCCGATACGAATAAACTCACCCGTAAGTGTTGTCGCCGCTTCGCCATAGTAGGGAGCAACGCTTTGCGGGAGAAATGAATCCCACAATTCGCCGGCGACCATCATGCCCGCGCCGGCAGCAGGATTGGCTGTTGCATCTTGTTTGGCAAAACTTGTCATGTCGTATGGATCATTGCCCGTCTGTGCAAACGCATTAAACGTCGCCACGAGCAGAAGACTCACGGCCACAGCAACCTTTCCGAGCCGGCCGCGCAGACGATGGATATCACCTCGTGCATTCTGATAATTTGAAATATTCATAAAAGGATTCCTTACGTTATGTTCTTTGATCGACATTCTGTTTAGTAAGTCAGATTCAAACCGAAATAGATTTCACGCGGTATATCATAGATCAATGAGTTGTCGCCCGTAGCGGTTACCGGTCGGTTGATCGTCGGGCCTCCGGTCGGATCGCCATTCTTTTCCCATTCAACTTGTCCGACGATGCCGTTGTTGTATGCGAAAATACTTCCCCAATTGAACGCATTCAAGACATCGACGTACAGTGCAACCCTCATGTTGTTCCCGAATGTAAATGCTTTCTCGAGACGTAAATCAACGCGCTTGCTTCCCGGACCGGTACCAAGTTCGCGAGCACGCGGATCACCTATCGTTTTTGAATAATAGAAACCGCTGGCGAATGTCCCAACGCTGCTCAGCGTGATCTCTTCGGGGAAGCGGAAGAACAAATTGAACGAGAGGCGATGCGGACGGTCATATCCGCCCTGAAGAACGGTATTCCCTCCGATAACATTCTGTTCAATCGTATTGTATGAACCGAAATTACCGAACGGAATCTGGCCGTTATTGTTCGCGCTGTCTCCGGCTGCCGTCGCAAAGGATGTCACATTGCCGCCCGTAAAGTTCGCCTGCTTAATATAGCTATACGCGTAGGCAACACGACCACCAAAGGAAAGGAAATCTGTTATTGGTGTTATGTTCTTCCGGAGAGTAAGTTCAATACCCCTCGAATCCGCATAGCCGAAATCAGTTACAATATTATACAAACGGTAGGGTGCATTGGGTACAACGACGATTCCAATCCGGCTGTAATGCTGGATGTCTTTGTAGTACGCATTGATATCCATTCCATAGCTTTCGGCAAATGACCACTGAACGCCGATATCATAATTCGTGGTTTGGATTGGATTTTGGTTGACTCTCGTTTCGACAGGAAGGGATGGATTGCCGAAATCACCGTAGTTCGTGTATAATCTGGAAAACGGTTGTGATTGCTGTTGACGCGAGAATGAGAAGTACATTGCCGCACGATCACTGATTGGATGCGACACCCCGATACGCGGCGAGAGGAAATACTTCATGTTTGTATTGGTCTCGTTCGGATCGACAACGGGAGTTGCTTTTCCTCCGATGTACACGATCTTTGTTGTACCCCGGACCGGCACACGAATAGTACCGCCGTTTGCGTCCGTAATATCTGCAAACGGTGCAAAGTAGTTTGCAAAATCATTTGCTGCAAGATCAAGGGCATCGAGACGGAAGCCGAGGTTAATGATCAATCCCGCATATTCCATCTTGTCCTTCACGTATGCCGCATACTCTTTGGGCTTTACGTGCCAAATCTCTTCCGCATAGTTTTTGTAAGTGGGAAACACGCCGCCAATATAGCCTGCGCGCGTCACCTTATCCAGGTCATAGAACCTTGCCTGGACTCCACCCTGCAACGTGTGGTTGTCAGAAATTCGGCTTGTGATATCGCCTTTTACTGTGAAAGTATTGTTATTAAAGTTCTCGTACCAAATACCGGGACGGGCAATCTTCAAACTTCCGACGCCGGAGATAATTGTGCTCGTTTCACTTCCCGTCTCGTTGCGCGGAGTCGGAGAAAAGAATTTTTCGAATTGCGCATTGCCCGCATTCGCCATGTACCTGTTGACCTGGGACGTATCTCCCCACTGAAGGAAATCCCCCTTCTCTGCGAAGTCAATAGTGCCATCATTGTTACCGTCCACGTATCCACTGCGACTGTTATCTGTTACGAAGCTCGCCTGAAGTTCATAAAAAGTATTGGCGGACAATACATGTGTCATTTTCAAACTTCCCAGAGCATTGTAGCCATCCCATTGGGGGACGCCCTCAAGAAAGAACCGGAAATCATCGACGTACGATTGATTCTTCCAACCAAAGATACGGCCCCGATCTTCCAACATACCCAACGCAGTGAAGCGAAGGCTGGACGATGGACTGAAGTTCAATTTTGCGGATGTGTTTAACCGGCGAGTGTGAACTCCCGCAAGCCTGCCGTGGGTATCAAACCACCCCCTGTCATGTACAAACCCGCATTATCTGAAAGTGATACGCCCATGGCAACTTCCACGTTGTATTCAGGTTTGTTACCGTATGAATACTTTCCGGGGAAATACGTGAAACGTTTTGATTTGGCGAGATCAGCCGCCACGTTCCTTGGAGGTCCTCCCTTTGCCGCCAATGTGTCTCTGGTTATTCGATACAGCGAGTCGTCTGTTCGACCATAAAGGCTCGGCCCACGGTGCTTCAAGCCTCCGGTCTGACTGATACGCGCATCTACGCGTCCCGTCCA
>JBBRUI010000315.1:0-5180 GCA_038247945.1 Bacteroidota bacterium
GGCCATCCTGCCGCTTTGGAATTGATCGTGAACGCACCATATGCATTCACGTGAGATTGCCTTCCGTTCTCGTGAAAGAACGCCACTTCGGTTTCATTTGGCCCCGAGGCGATGGGTATCGTCGTGACGACATAGTCGACATCGTACACGACCGAATTCCAATGCGCGCCAACATCCACGCGCGTAGCAATATTTTTTCCCTCAAAAAGAAATCCAACACCTGCATTAGCTCCGACAAAACGTTGGGATGAACCGGCGGAGTAGTTCACTCCTCCGACCAACGCAATCTGCGGAACTGCGAGATATTCAAAATCCACAGACGCGCTGAACTTCGCCGGCTCCCATCTGAAATTCCTTCCCTCGAAAGTTTTCGTGTTCACTCCGTTCCGCTGGAAGTATCTGACGACGCCGTTCTGGTTCACCGTGTCCACCCGGTACACTCCGGCGGAATTCACATTCGAATGTCCCGTGGCGCGCCCGATGATCGGCGTCTTGTCGTTCAACGAAAACCGCGGCGCAATCCTGAATTCGCCGACAGCATTATCTTTCGTTACGAACAACGGCGGCTGACTTTGCGGGCCCTGGACGCTAAGGTTCTGGAGATAGACAGATTGAGTTGCACAGCCTGAAACAACAAGCAGAAACAGTACGGCGGAGAAAACTGGAAGTATGTTTTTCATCGTAGATTTTCACTGTTCCATTTCTTTTTCATCGAATGCGGAACTACAAAACGGAAATTGATTTGAGCCCGAGACATTCCCGTTCTCGACGTGCGGTATCCCGTTATCAGTCAGCACGTGGCCGTAAATGTCTGTTACGCGAAATGTATACGGTCCCGGCCCCATCCCCACAGGCTCGACGAAATAATTATATGTACGCCGCCGAACTATCTTGAATACTCCCTGCGAGGTCATGTATTCAAGCTTGGCAACGGGATAGCGGTGGTTCCGGATCTGTACCGCAGTCCACCACTGATTGCTGCCATTTTTGAAATGGTAGATGATGTTTCCCTGCACTGCCGTTGCAACATACCGCCACTTTATCGGAACAATCCCGGCAGAAATATCGGCGATCTGCGCAAATGCCTGGGTACTCAAGTCGATGTGTCCCTGCGGGCAATCGGGGCACTGATCAACGATGCGGACTGTGACGCGTCCTTTGGGGCCGGTAATGGAAACGCTGGAGCCGCACACGGCCGAGCCGGCGTAATCAATATGGTTCATTGCTGCCACCATCAGGTCATTCGGCGTGGGATCGAAACTGCAATTCCCTCCCCCATCAGCCCAGGTATAGTATGTAGCAACGCCGGTATTGCTGGGTGTAGCGTCCGAACAATCCTGCACAAGCATCGTCGGCGCATCGGGCACGATTTCATCTTGCTGGGTAATCACATCCTTCGAGTCATCGCAACGAATGTTTGCAAGCAGCAACATCGCACAAAAAAATATTTTTCCGATCTTCATCTCCAAAATCTCCTATGCTGATACTACTACTAAAACACTCAGACGGACAATTTTGTTACGCAGCACCCATTACAGCGTTTATCGCCGCAACATTTACAATATCTTCCACGCTGCAACCTCGCGAGAGGTCAAACGCAGGACGCCGCAGTCCCTGAACAACGGGCCCGATGGCTTCTGCCCCCCCGAGCCGTTGCGCCAACTTATACCCGATGTTTCCGGAATTGAGATCAGGAAAGATCAGGACGTTTGCGCGTCCGCCAATGGGAGAACCCGGCGCTTTCGATTGCGCCACCTTAGGGACAATTGCAGCATCCAATTGAAGCTCGCCATCCACTGCAAGGTCGGGACGCTTTTTCTTTACGAGAGCAGTTGCCTGCTGTACTTTCTCAACAAGCGGATGACTTGCGCTTCCCTTGGTTGAAAAAGAAAGCATGGCAACACGCGGCTCTTCTCCTGTAAGTTTCCTGTGATTGTCTGCAGTCGATGCTGCGATGTCGGCAAGTTGTTCAACGGTCGGGTCGGGCACGACAGCCGAATCTGCAAATGAAAAAACCTGATGAGGGAAAACCATAAGGAAGAAACTGGAAACCACGCCGATTCCTTCTGCCAATCCCAACACTTGAATTCCTGAGCGCAACACATCGCCTGTCGTGGAGAGTGATCCGGCCACGCTTCCATCAGCCATACCTTCACGCACCATCATGGCACCGAAGAAAAGCGGGAGCGTCATTGCCTTCTGCGCCTCTTCAAACTTGATCCCTTTCGCTTTGCGGAGATTGAAGAACACGTGGGAAAAATTACTCAGCATCTCAGAACGTTGCGGATCGACAATGCGAATGCCGCTGATGGAAACGCCGAGCTTTACCGCAATATCTTCTATCGCCCGCTGATCGCCAACCAGAACGGGACTGACAATTGATTTGTCCGCAAGAATTCTTGCAGCCTTGATAGTCCGTTCATCGGTCGCATCGGGCAGCACTATTGTTTTTTTTAGAGTGGCAGCTTTGATATGAATGCTGGCCAGCAAATCTGATGGCATCATGGATTTTTCTCGGTTCAGGAGTTCTTCAGTCGGAAACGACGCCCGTAAAGATACGAAAGTTTTTCTGCTCTCGCCAAGAAGGCGGAGATCAACTTGAGGCTAAAAAATTTTTCTATTGAATTTTTTTAAACGTACTCCGGCGGTTCATGGCGTGCCGATTTGGCATTGGACGTTAAAAAACCGCTAGCAATTAAAATGATTTAACTCTTCTTTAACCCGCCCGCGTTGTTATTACCTGATGCTTTGGATAAATTTCTTCACCCCAAAGCAGCAACTCATTTGTGTCATACCCAATGAAGCGCGTGTACATTGAAACATATGGCTGCCAGATGAATATGGCAGACAGCGAAGTAGTGGGCGGTATTCTGACGAATCACGGCTACACCTTCACGAGCGAAATGTCTGAAGCAGACATCATGCTTGTGAACACGTGTGCCATTCGTGACAATGCTGAACAGCGCATCTATGGGCGCGTCGGGTTGTTCGGCTCCTTCAAGAAGCGCAAGCCTGGCATGGTGATCGGTATTCTGGGTTGCATGGCAGAACGCCTGCGATTCAAGCTCGTTGAAGAAGAACGCCTCGTCGATCTCGTGGTAGGTCCCGATGAATACAGAAAGCTTCCATCGCTCATCGAAAATGCCTTCACTGGTGAAAAAGGAATTGCAACACGGCTTTCACGTGTCGAGAATTACGAAGACATCGTGCCATTGCGAACGGAAGGCGTCATTGCATGGCTTTCCGTGATGCGCGGGTGCGACAAGTTCTGCACGTTCTGCGTCGTTCCGTTTACACGTGGCCGTGAACGAAGCCGTTCGCTGCAAAGTGTCGTGGATGAGGTGCGGTCGCTCGCCGCCCAGGGTTTCAAAGAGGTTACACTGCTGGGACAGAATGTGAATTCATACCGGGATAGCGATTATGACTTCGCGGATTTGATGCAACGCGTCGCGGAAGTCGACAGGTCTGTCCGCGTACGCTTCACAACATCGCACCCGCAGGATATGAGCGATAAGCTCATCGGAACCATTGCGTCGAATGACAATATCTGCAAATACATTCACCTTCCGGTTCAGTCCGGCTCAAACCGGATTCTCACGGAAATGAACCGGACCTACACGATTGAACATTATCTGAGTCTGGTTGAGAAGATTCGCGCAGCATTGCCAACGGCAAGCCTGACGACGGATATAATCAGCGGCTTCCCTTCGGAAACTGAAGAGGAACATGCCATGACTGTGAAATTGATGCGAAGTGTGCGATACGACGGGGCGTACACATTCAAGTATTCGCCCCGTGAAAATACAAAAGCGTGGGATCTTACGGATGACGTTCCGGAAGAAGTTAAGGGACAAAGAGTTTTTGAGATTTCGCAGATGCAGCAAAAGATTTCATTCGAGCTCAACCAGCGAATGATAGGCACCGTGGAGAGGATTCTTGTCGAAGGCCCCGGTAGAAAATCGGAAGATGAATGGACGGGACGGACGGACACGAACAAGATGGTGGTTTTCCGCCGCGTAAATGAACAGGCAGGCGACTATATCGACGTGCTGATCGGCAGATGCAGCCCGGCTACACTC
Source organism: Bacteroidota bacterium (assembly GCA_038247945.1). GTDB lineage: Bacteria > Bacteroidota > Ignavibacteria > UBA10030 > UBA6906 > CAADGV01. The sequence continues at coordinate 4,080 of JBBRUI010000315.1, forward strand.
TTCGGGAGTTCTGTACTGGTTAATGGAAATGAACGATCAATGATGGCAGAGGCAATAGCGTGACGAGACGATGGATGTGGTTTGTGATCCTCACCTTTTGTGGAATAACATATTCGTATTCCCAGCAGCCCAATATTGATAATTATCTTTCGATGATTGAAAGCGGAAGAGGTGACGAGGTCAGGGCAGAACTTCCCTCCTTGCTGAGTCGGCATCCAAACAATTCCGGCTTGCTGTATTTGCAAGCGATGTTAACTGAGGATGGTTCCGAAGCTGTTCGCTTGTATCAGGAGATTGCTGATAAATATCCGTCCGGCGAATGGGCGGACGACGCACTTTATAAAGTGTACAAATTTTACTCGGCGATTGGTCTAAGCCGCACCGCCGAGATCAAACTCAGCCAATTGCAAAGCCGCTACCCCGATTCGAAATATCTAAGTGAGTTTGCGGGTGGGGCATCCGACGAGTCGCGGGGACGTGTCGAAACCTCAACATCCTCCGATCCTGTATCCACAGACACTCCCGTTCCAAGGAGTACAACCGAGATCTCGAAACCTGCGGAGCCGAAATCGGCGGGAAACTTTGTGTTACAGGTCGGCGTGTACTCAACAATCGGCAATGCCAATAAGCAGAAACAGTTTTTTGAGTATCAGAATTACGCAGCGGAGATCGGCAGCAAAATGAAAGACGGCCGTGAGCTGTTCGTTGTGTATGTCGGCGGTTATGCAACCGCGGACGAAGCCAGAACTCGGGGGGAAGAGATCAAAGATTCCTTCAACATTAATTACATCGTGGTGGGCCGCTAACGTGGAAAGTGCTGCACTTAAATTAACCCAACGTTCTTTCCAGGAAGAGCATGGCATTATCGGCGAATCGGTCGAGATAAAAAAGATCGTTGAGGTTGTGCAGCAGGTCGCACCAACAGATATTACGGTGCTTATCACCGGAGAAAGCGGAGTTGGAAAGGAAATTATCGCCAAAGCCATTCACGCCTCCAGTCAGCGCAATAAGAAAGCCCTCATCACGGTGAACTGCGGAGCAATTCCTGAAGGTATTATCGAAAGCGAACTGTTTGGTCACGAACGCGGATCGTTCACCGGA
>JBBRUI010000316.1:0-5146 GCA_038247945.1 Bacteroidota bacterium
GCCGGACATCTTGCGACAATGAAGATGTTGATCTCCGACGGCACGTACGCCGATTATCAGTGGTTCACGATTCTCATCAACCCAACTTTCCAAACCCACAACGTGAATAACGTTGTTGAGACGATGACGAACAACGGGCGGATGGCCTACAATGATTTTCCCACCAATGCTCAGGGAGATGGATTTAAATATCCCGCTACAAGTGTCAACCATTTGTTTGAGGGCGGCATTATAATCGGGACTTCGGCAACAAAAGTCATAAGTAACATTCGCAACGCAGCAGGAACGCAGGATGCAGACTTTCTCTCACGTCAAATTTATCAACTCGTCTCTCCGGGTATTGTCTCGAACCAGGACGGCTCGACTGTGTACAGCGACTCTTCAGCTCCTGTAGCAAACCGGCTCGGTCTTCGGGTGAATCAGTATTCGTATGAGTTCAGCGATCCTGCACATGACGATTACGTAATTGTTCGGTACGACATACGAAATCTGACAGCAACGGCGATCTCCGGATTGTATATCGGACAATTTTTTGATTGGGATATCGCCAACTACGCAACCAACCGGACAGGCTACGACGCAACACGCAGCCTTGCATATGCGTGGGATGCGAATACCCCGACCGCTCCGTATATCGGCATGCGCGCTCTGGATACTGCTGCGGGCGTCCGCGGCTTGATAAATACAGCTTCGATTGTTCTCGACAGGCCGGCAAAGTGGAGTTGGGTAAGCGGCGGAACATCGGCGTCGACAGTTGGACCCGGCGATATTCACAGCGTGATTTCGTCCGGTCCATACACCATTGCTGCGGGACAAGTACAGCAGGTTGCATTCGCATCAATCGGGGCTGGTAATCTTGCAACACTTCAAACGAACGCCGACGCGGCGAAAGCGAAATGGGTTCAAATCCGCGGGACACTTGGCGTAGATGAAACCGGTGGCGCTGTTCCACAATCTTATTCGCTCGAACAGAACTATCCGAATCCTTTCAACCCATCGACGATCATCAAATTCCAGACTCCGCAGACCGGCCGCGTGACGCTCAAGGTGTATGATGTTCTGGGAAGGGAAGTGGCGACTCTCGTAAACGGAGTTGTGGCAGCCGGCCATCATGATATTTCGTTTGAGGCCACGAATCTGTCAAGCGGAGTTTATTTCTATACTCTCAAAGGTGACACCTTCACGCGTACGCTGAAAATGGTATTGATGAGGTGAGAGAAGGAATGCACGCCGAAATTAATCTGGCCAAAGGATTGACTTTCGGCGTGCATTGAGATAGATTTCTGCCACTCCAAAACTGTTCTTCCAACCAGAAGTGAGTGAATGTATGAACGATGATCTCGCCGGTATTCAGTTGGATCACCCTGCCCAGCGCACCAGCAACGATATTCTCCCTTCCGTTCGAAACACCGCCGGACTTGAACCACATGTGAGTTCTTTACTAACCCCGGCAGAGGTTCGGCATTTATATCGGCGTGCTGCCTTCGCACCGACGGTTGCGGAAGTCAATGCGGCGGTGCAACAGCCGATGGAAACTCTGGTCGGTCAATTGCTCGCACCGCAGGCTGTTCCGCAAGCGCCTTCCTGGGCGAATAATCTTCCGTACATCGGAGCGTTGACTCAACAGCAACAGACAGATTACAGGAATTGGATTCGGGAGTTGAGAGAGTGGTGGATCCGGCGGATGCTTACCGGGCCGCTATCTCTTGCGGAGAAGATGACTCTGTTCTGGCACGGACACTTTGCAACGCAATACTCTACGGTACAAATCCCCCAATACCATTACAACATGAATGCGCTGTTGCGTCGATATGCAATCGGCAATTTCAAAGATATGGTAAAGGCAGTGACAGTTGACCCATGCATGTTGGTGTATCTCGACGGTATCCGGAATCGCGTGGGAGCGCCGAACGAGAACTATGCGCGGGAGGTGATGGAACTCTTCACCATCGGCATCGGAAATTACACGCAGACGGATATTGAGAACGCTGCCAAAGGATTCACGGGCTGGCAGGTTTCAGGATTGAACGCTGTATACGCTTCCTCACGTCATGATAACTCGATCAAGACGTTCATGGGACGCACGGGGAATTTTGACGGCAACCAGATCATTGACATCATTTTCGAACAGCAGGAAACTGCAAGATTTATTTGCCGCAAGCTCTACAAATTTTTCATCTACCAGGTACCGGAAGAAACAATTGTCGATCAACTCGCGACAACTTTACGCAACAACAACTATGAAATTGCGCCGGTGTTGCGGCAATTGTTCACGAGTTCGCATTTCTACAACCAACTTATCGTTAGCGCGGAGATAAGCGGGCCGGTCGAGCGTGCGGTAGGGAGTGTCCGGCAGCTTGGCATCCCCGTGTCGCCGACTTCGAACGTGGTCCCTTCGTTTGTCCGTACACAAGCCGAGACGTTCGGGCAATCATTATTCGAACCGCCCAATGTCGCCGGGTGGCCGGGACAACGGACATGGATCAGCTCGACCACATTGTTGTCGCGCAATGTGTACACGGATGCTCTCGTCACCGGCCGTCTGATAACAAACAACTCGAGCATCGGTTTCAAGTGCAACCCTATTACATTTGCGATGCAGTTTCCCAGTCCGAACAACGCACTTTTGTTACTGAACGACATTACGGCTCATTTGATTGCATTGCCTGTCAGCAACTCCCGCCAACAAATGTTGCTTGATACGTTGCTGCAGGGTATTGAGTTGTATGACTGGAACATTGCAGATCCCCAAGCGCCTTCACGCATTGAAGGTTTGCTCAAAGTCATTTTCAGGATGGCGGAGTACCAACTTGGATAACACTCGTAAGGAGTCCTTCGGATTATGAACAGACGAAAATTCTTGCAGGGGGCGACCGTCAGCGTGTTGCCTGTTGTGTTAAGCGGATTTTCTGTCCGCTCCTTTGCCCGTACGCCGCTGCTTGAGGCGATAGGGAAAGCGTACCAATCGACCGGCAGGTCGCTCGTGATTATTCAGCTTTCGGGCGGTAACGACGGACTCAACACCGTCATCCCCTATGCGATGAGCCAGTATTATCAGCGCAGGCCCACTATTGGAATCCAGCAGTCGCAGGTTCTACAACTGAACACTGTGATGGGTTTGCACCCCAGTTTGCAACCGCTGCACACCCTCTATCAGCAAGGGAAGGTCGCGGTGGTGCAAGGCGTCGGATATGCAAATCCAAACCGTTCACACTTCAGGGCAACGGATATCTGGATGAGCGGCACTGACAGCGACATTGTTGATTCTACCGGATGGCTGGGACGAGACCTCTTATATCGAAATCCGACATATCCCGGAGTGCTCCCGGCGTCGCCTTTGGCGTTGCAGATCGGTGGCTCGCCAGCGCTTATGCTCAACAGTCAGAACGGCGGAATGGGCATCACGATAACAGATCCCAACCAGTTCTATCAACTCATTTCCGGTACGATCGGGTTTGTGGAAGATCCCCCGCCAAATACTCCGGCAGGCGCTGAACTTTTGTTCCTTAGGACAATCGAACAGCAAGCAATTCAATACGCGACTCAGATCAAATTTGCGGCCGATCATGCAACAAATCAAACTACATATCCGACTTCAAATCTGGGACAGCAGCTTGCTATTGTTGCACGACTTATAGCTGGTGGATTGAACTGTCCGATCTATATGGTCCAGATTGGTGGCTTCGACACTCACTCCACTCAATTGACCCGACAGGCCCAGTTGTTTACAGATCTTGCGGGCTGCATCGCGGCATTTCAAACTGACGTTGGATTATTGAACGTCGCCGAGAACGTTATCGGGATGACCTTTTCGGAATTCGGTCGCCGCATCGCGGAGAACGGAAGCGCGGGAACGGATCACGGAACATCATCACCGCAATTCCTTTTCGGTTCGCGCGTTATGGGGGGAGTGCATGGTCCGAATCCCGACTTTACCCGGGTCGATCAAACGGGCGACTTCATTTACGATATCGATTTCCGTCAGGTGTATGCGTCGATCCTGGGCAGATGGTTTGCCGCGCCTGAAACGGAACTGCAAACCGTTCTCTTCCGTCATTTCGATCAACTGAATATCATTGATGGAACCACGGGAGTGGCTGGCGGGCAAGTTATTACGAGTTTTAAACTTCAGCAGAACTATCCAAACCCTTTCAATCCTACTACAACAATTTCGTATGATGTTCCGATGGAGACGAATGTTACACTCACTGTCTTCAATTCAATCGGACAGCAAGTGAAGGAGCTTTACAATGGTACGCGCAGTCCGGGTAAGTACACCGCGACATTCGATGCATCGGGACTTGCCAGCGGAACATACTTGTACCGCATAAGCGCGGGCAACTTTGTCGAGACAAGAAAGATGTTGCTTGTTCGATAGATGGAGTAGAACGCATCTTTGTGTTAGAACAGATTCTTCGAAGCTTTAACGATCCGCCCCGGCCAGCTCAACAGGTCGGGGCTTTTTGTTATGCAAGCAAGGAATACGAATACCCTTAAATCCGATATAGAAATTTCACGCAAAGACGCTCTACGAGTCGTAGACAAAGCTGCAAAGGCAAGTTTGAAATAGAATCTTTTCGATCACAGACATTCACCTGTCGGGTGAATTCTCCACCATGATTATGAAATGGGTGTTTCGGTATTCGTTCTACCTTCGCGTTCTTTGTCTACGACTCGTAGAGCGTCTTGGCGTGAGACTCTATGTCGGAAATCAGGAATACGCGGTTTCTTGATTCATCATGCCCATGTTCGTAACTTCAATCTGATTGTGGAACAATTCAGGCATTCGAGTGATCAAGATTTTATCTGTAATGTTCTTTGCAGGCATGTTTCTGGGTGGATGTACGCAGAGTAACGACGTCGTTCAGCCCACCACCAAACCCACAGGCGAATTCTCATCGCAGGTCCAACCAATCTTCGACCGCAGCTGCGGATCTTCAAGCTGTCACGGCGGCGGGCCCAACGGTTTTGCTGCCGCATTGGACTTAACTTCGTATGAAGGTTTGCTCCGCGGATCTAAATACGGCGCAGTGGTAATTGCCGGCAGTCCGTTCATGAGCAATCTGATACGATGCATCAATCCGTCGGACACAACACTCAGCCCGATTTCCAGCCTACAAATGCCCGCAAGCCGCAACGCTCTTCC
>JBBRUI010000317.1:0-5137 GCA_038247945.1 Bacteroidota bacterium
ACTTGATCTTCACCTTGTGCAGCTTTGATGAACGCCTGTTCCAGCGCTTCGCGGGACACAACGCGCATATACGCTGAGCGGAGATTCCAGCCCTTACTGTTGCCCGGCCGTTGATAGTCGGTCGGCGAAGGATGAAACGGCTTCCACTCCGTTGGCGCCCGCGACCAATCATAGACATTGTCGATCGGTTCTGTATTATCTGCGTGTACATTCGGAACATCATTGTGCATGGAGTAGGGGATGAGGTCATTCAGACGCTCTTGCCAGCCGTTGTCCATATAATGCCAACCGCTGCGGAAAGAAACGGGGAACATATTTTCTTCGAGCAAACATTGTGCGACGGTAAAGTCGAAATCCTCACGCAGCTCTGTAAAAGTGCGTGACTGGTTCCACCACCAGACGCCGTCGCCGTTATCATCCGTCCATTTCCATGTGTGATAATGCAGCGTCAGTTCGTCGCCGAATTGTTGCATCGATGCGCCGTGATACTTTTGCATGAGATGAAGCGGAAACGTGTTAGCAAACGGAACGTTGGCATTTGTTCCGTAACGGAAGATGCCGCCGCACAACATCCACCAGGTCATAATGAGAGGATGGCCGTACGAGTCGGTAATTTGCGCACGGTAGGAGGGATTCATGATCCGTTGCGCTGCCGAGTTCGGTCCCAGAAATAAATCCGATTTTGCAGTGATATGATACCTTGACACATCAAGCCCGGACCGGATGGAAGTATCAGAACCGTAGACAATGTAAATCCTGCCAACTACTTCCGCAGAGCTTGCGACGTTTAGAAGGAGGAAAAAAATCAGTATGCAGTGATGTATAGAGTTCATTTCAGTGATGTCATTTTCTAATTTGCGATCATGTGGACGAATAATGATGGTTCACTCTACAGTAATTTCTCCCTGCAGATACATTTTCGCCCTCCCGCTTATTTCCACTCTCTCACCAAGAAATTTGCACTGCAGATATCCCCGGCGGGTAGAAATCTGGATCGCAGTCAATTCATTCTTGCCGAGCACGCTGGCCCAATACGGAGTGAGCGTTGTGTGGGCCGAACCTGTTACCGGGTCTTCATCGATGCCGAACTGGGGAGCGAAATAACGCGAGACGAAATCTGCTTCAGTTCCTCTCGCCGTTACGATCACGCCCCGGGACTCCAATCCGGATAAAATCCCGAAGTCCGGCTTCAGGCTCCGGACCTGCGATTCATCTTCGAAGACCAGCATATAGTCCGAACGTCCTTTATATGCTTCAAGCGGTTTCAACTTCAGCGCATCAATAAACAACGGCAGGATTCCGGTTGGTTGAATGTTATCTGCCGGAAAATCCAACGTCAGCACATCGCCGCGCTTATGGACGGGCAACACACCACTGCGGGAATGGAAACGGATCTCGTTGCCCTGATAATGCAGGTAATCAAAAAATACATGCGCCGCCGCGAGGGTTGCATGTCCGCAGAGGTCGACTTCAAGCGTTGGTGTAAACCATCTGATCTCAAAGTCAGTGCCGCGGGGAACAATGAACGCTGTCTCGGCGAGATTATTTTCCATTGCGATGTTTTGCATCAGTTCGTCCGGCAGCCATTCTTGCAGCGGACAAACAGCGGCGGGATTTCCCGAGAAAAGTTTGTCGGTGAACGCATCGACCTGATAGAGGGGGAGTTTCATTGTGTTCTTTCGAAGTGGATGGTTCAATAATACAAAAACCCCATCCAATATTCCCGCATAGCAAAGGGAGCCACCGAAAAGAGGAATTAACCGCTAATCATCGACTGAAAACATAAACCCCGCCCGACTTGCCACAGAAGTCGAACGGGGTTTAATTTTGAGACAAGGAGCATCACTTCTGCAAAATCAGTTTCCTCGACGGAGAATATTCTCCTGCCTGCAACCGATAAATGTACACGCCGCTCGCCAACCCTTCTGCGGTAAATGTCGTTTCATAACTTCCCGCATCCAGATTCTCATTCACCAGCGTTTTCACTTCTCTTCCCAACATATCGTACACTCGTAACGACGTGTGGCCATATGTTCCTACCGAGAAATGTATCGTTGTTGATGGGTTGAACGGGTTGGGATAATTCTGTGAGAGACCGAATCGCTCCGGAGTGGCGAATGAAGTAAGTTGAACACTCGTTACCTCCGATGCAGGCCGCCGCCAAATACCCAGTTCGAAAGATCCTCCAAACACTGTGGTGCCACTGCCGGTCGGAACAGCCAGCAGGGCATAGAACGATGGGAATCCAAATCCGAGAAAAGTTGGAAACCCGGTATTGATGGCTGTCCAGTTTCCACCGCTGTTGGTAGAGATGTACAAACCAAATCCTGCTGCCGCGATGAGGTTTGTTCCGAATGACGTCATTGCGGAAACACTTGTAGTCGTGAAGCCTGTGTTTGCCGGTGTCCAGCTCGTGCCATTGTTGGTAGAACGGAACACGCCGCCCTGTGTTCCTACAAAGAGGTCAGTGCCAAGAAGCGCAAACGACGTGATACTCGAGCTTGTGATGCCGGCACTTATCGGAGTCCATGACGTGCCATCGTTTGTTGAGAGATACACGCCGTTGCCCGCCGCGTAGAGATTGGAACCCGAAACCGCCATCGTGCGTATGCCGAGGTTCGTGATGCCGCTGTTTCTTGCCGTCCAGTTTGCACCATCGTTCGTCGAGAGAAACACTCCTGCGCTTGACCCCGCAAAGATATTCGAACCGCTGACCGCGAACTCATGCACGGTAACGGTGGGGGGCAATCCGGTACTCATTGCGGCCCAGCTTGCGCCGTTGTTTGTCGAAGCCTGCACCCCGAGAAAACCGCCGGCAAACACTGCTGTCCCTTTTGCCGCAAGAGCTTCAATAGAAGCATTACTCAACCCGGTTTTTGTTGAGATCCAGCTGTTGCCATTATCGCTCGACCTGTACACGCCGTTCTCATTTGTCCCTGCAAAGAGGTCGAATCCTCCGCTGCCATTTGATTTTGCCGCGATGGCCCGGACGTACGTTGCTGCAATGCCGGTGTTCGCTTCGCTCCATAGCGCGCCGCCGTTGGACGATACACACACCCCTGCGAAATACGATGATGTTGCTGCAAACAGTGTTGAACCGTTCGCAGCAAGAGAAAAAATGATGCTGCCCGACAAACCAGTGTTCGCAGGGTTCCAACTCCCGCCGTTGTCTGTTGAAACTACAACACCGCTGCCGGCGGCATAGATTGCTGTCCCGTTGACGAGGAGCGTATTGATGATGCTCGTGCTTACACTTGTCCAGCTGGTGCCGTTGTTGGTGGAGCGGAATATGCCGGTGAGACTTCCTGCAAACAGTGTTGTGCCGCTTAGGGCGAGCGCTTTGACTGCGAGAGACGCGATGCCGATGTTCGATGGTGACCAGTTCGTGCCATTGTTCGTTGAGACAAACGTGCCGCCCCCTTCTGTTCCAGCAAAGAGACTTGCTCCACTCACAACAAACGCATTAACCCGCATCGTTGTCAGCCCTGTGTTGATTGCAGTCCACGAAGTTCCATTGTTTGTGGACCGGAAAGCGCCACCGGATGTTCCTGCAAAGAGATCGTTGCCGTTCACAATGAGCGCTATAACGCCGGTGCTCGTCAGCCCGGTGTTGACTGCAGTCCAGTTTGCTCCATTATCGGTAGACAGCAGCACGCCACCACTTGTACCGCAAAACATGCTCGTCCCTTTGGCGGCAAAGGCAGTCGCTCCAAAGTACGTCCCTCCGAAGGTAAGTCCCGTATTGACGGCAGTCCAACTCACGCCGTTATTGGTAGACCGGAAGTTGCCTCCTCCCAGTGTCCCCACAAAGATTGCCGGGCCTCCGGGCGCTGTGGGATTGACGCCGACTGCTGTAGAGAACCCGCCGTAGGGGCCATTCGCCTGAACCCATTGAGCGAATACACGAGGCGACGACGACAGCATCAAAGCTAACGCGGCGAGAATGAGAGAATATAAAGTCTTCATAGCAGTCGGTCCTTAATCATTAGGGGAAATTTTTTTAGTTCGTTTCAATCCGGGATTTCAGGTGTTGTTCGATGGTGCCAAGATACTTATTAATAGGCAGAGTTCAAGTCAGATTTTCAATGCCAGACCTATATTGAAGAAAGTAACTCCGTATCCTAATTCCGCCTGAGCAGCAAGATTCTTCGTAAAGAAATACCGTCCGCCAAAATAAATCGAGAAGCCTATGGTGCTGCCATAGCTGCTGTTGTCGAATTTGACGCCGTTCGGATTATTGTCATCATATGTATAGTTGAGGATGTTGTATGAAAGCATCACTCCACCATACACATCAAATTTTTCAGCCCTCTTGATTCCATTGTAATGATATGCACTTCGAACACCGATGACTGTGTAGCTTCACTTTTGATTGTATGCGAATTGGGCAGTGTATTGGTTTGAATATTTGAAGCTCTTGTAGCCGGCGTAGCCGCCCAGGCTAATGACGCCGGGGCCATCAATCGGCCAAACACCTCGTTCGTATTGCAGGCTCAATCCGGGAGTCTGCGATGAAGTATTGAACCCGCCGAAGGAACTTCCGAAACCAATTCCGGCGCTTATGATATTGGATTCTTTGAAAAATTGTTGAGCCTGAAGGTCAGGTGTCGCACAGATGACGACTACAAGAACGGCATGCACATTTTTCATTGGGAGGTCTCCTTTTATTTGGGTAACAATGGCGGCATACAAACATCATCTGACATCAATCTATAGTGTTGTTGAGCGTGTATCAACGACCGTTTATTCTTTGCACGGGTCCATTTATTTTCTGCCGGGGAAAGGGTGATAATCGCGGAATATTTATTACCTTTCTAAAGCCGAGTTATCCCCAAGGAATCACGCCAACGGATCACCAAGCCAGGAATCAATTATGAAGCGAATATTTTTTCTCCTTCTTACTTTCGCAGCCGTCACTCAGCAGAATCAGGCGCAGGTTGACTCCCTAAAGAGCCTTCTTCAGAGCCACCCCGAAGAAGACTCCATCCGCATCGATGCGCTGATTACTTTATCGAAAGCTGTTGTGCCGAATGTCCCGGATGAGGCCAAACGTTATGCTGACGAGGCGCTCCGGCTTTCGGAAAAGATAGGATGGCAGCCGGGTAAGGCGCGGTCGCTGCGAATGTTGGGCTATTAC
>JBBRUI010000318.1:0-5127 GCA_038247945.1 Bacteroidota bacterium
AGCGTTTCTGCGCGTTGTAACAACTTCAAAAAGATGATGCGTGGATCCGGAATCGGTAAAATCCCCTGAAAATTGTTGTTCCTATAAAGTCGAACAATGTATCTTAATCTTGCAAGTCAAAAAATCAAATTACTTATCAGTCAAGTCCCGGATCACATCCTCTTCGCTGTCTATACGTAAGCAGTGGAGGATCTGCACCATGCCAAACGGACCTTCATCCCTGCCGGCAGCAATGCCTCCATCTCGGTTTTCAACTGTGCCGGGGTTTGCGCGCTCAGTACCGATTATGCTAAAAAGATCCCGATGAAAACAAGCGGCCTGCCCATCAGACACTGCTCCTTTCCCGTGTTTCGAAGAGAAATCCGAGTTCTCGCCTGCTGAGAAGGTGACTAGATATATAGTATAGCGCTTATTCTCAGGGACAAGAACGGTCTGCACTCGCAAAAGTTTGTAAAATTATGCCATGTGCGTTTATGAAAGATTGCCGCTTCTGGCGGCCCAGGTCATATGGCATTTTCGGTGAAATTCAGGGGGGAGAGCGCTGCCCGAGGCAACCCGGATGGATCCAAGGACACAGCACTCCGATGTCGGCGAGGTCATTGGACATCCGGGCGTCGCTATTTCTTGCCGAGCAAAGTGAATGAGTATCGCGCGACTCGGGTTCGCCCATGAACGGCATTTCTGCTCCCCGCGAACACCGCAAGGCCGCCGGTTGGTGGGGTAACAGAAGTTCTAGTGCAGAACCTTTCTTGAAAGAAATACCCGTGTGTCGCCATGCCTGGTGATCACTATGCCTTGGTGGGCGCCTCTGTCTGTCTTGCCCCGAGTCAGACGCCGACCATTGATGGAATAGGTTTCCAGCAGGGCATCGGGAGTACGGGAGATCGATGGACGAATGGAGGTTCGATTGGACACGCTCTTGGGAAGGAAGACGGCATCAAGATCGCCACAGAATTGATCTGCGTTGAGGCCATCCTCAATGGTAATTCTCTTGTTGTCTGAAACACGGAGCAGTACTGGGTTTTTTGGTTCACAATAAGCAACGCTTGCTGTCTCATTGTATTTACCTAGCATGAAGCTAAAGTAGTTAGGGTGTTGAGTGAATCGTGCGCCTTCGCCGGTTCGATCGGTCCCCATGGATATTTTGAAGGCCAGAGTTCCGTCCGGATTGTTTACGAGTGAATTGTTGTGTCCCGACTCATTGCATGACCATTGTGCGACAGGTCCGGCACGCATAGATGCCTGGCATCCACCATTTCCGTGCTGAACAGTTGTAGACATGACCGCGGCAGAAGCCCATGCCCCATCTTTGTGGACAACTACCCGGGTACCATCATCAGAGAGACCTCCGCTCAATTTCGATGCCCCCAATGTAGAAACTTGGATACTTACTGCAGGCTTGTCGACATTTACCCGATATTGCCCCCATGTGTCATACTCGATTAGAGCCCAATCGGTCCCATTTGTTTTATCGCGCCAGTATTCGATCAACATGCCGTCGCTGGTCACAACCCGCTCGTTCTTTCCGTCCCAGTCAACGATGTAGGTTCTGGACGAGCCCCTCTCCCAAAACAGAACTCGTTTGCCGTCCGCAGTAATATTCACCATCATGGGGTGGCCGACGACTGTGTTTACTTTTCGAACAATCCCATCTTCGCTACTGACCACATAGACGCTGGCCCCCCATGACTCCCGGGCGAAGTTTGCGGCAGATCCACCCTTGATGTAAGCAACCTTTACGATGGTATCGGGGGGAGCAATCGAATCAAGCGACGCCTTGACCTGCTGTGGGGTTTTTGCTGAGAGAGCCAGGGCTCCTGCAAAAATCATGGCCGAAATACGACTATGTCTCATAGTAACTCCTTTGTTGGGCACATACTCATAATCTATGCTATTTCATGCAGAATTGCTATGGAAATCTGCTGGGCAAAAACTGCTGACGCCACTTCGTGCACTTTGAGGATCGCGCACTGCGGATCTCGTATGCCGGAGAACAAGAAAAGAACGCGGCGAGACAAAAATGCCCAAACGAACAGGCACAAAACCCTCCCATGAATAGAGCCGGCTCAGTGGCCGTCGGGAAAATCGGGCTTTTTGTCGGTGATGACGGGGCTTTTTTGGGCAAGGATATCATCGATATACGGGTAGGCGACGCGCATGGCGGCAAAGCTCTTGCCGGTAAACACCTTGAGGTCTTTGAGCCCATGGCGGCGGATGCGCTTCTCAATCAGGGCAGGAGATGCAGTGGCGATAGCGGGATCGGAGGAAGCCAGAGCAACCGACCAGAGCACAGCATACATCTGTATATAGGTATAACAGTGCTGCATGCTGGAAAAAACCGACCGCAGCGTCGTGGCAATACAGTTGAAGGCCTGGGGGCGGGCGATGGGAGATTCGCCATGCATCACAAAAATGCCCTGCGGGGTGCGAAACGCTTTCTTTACCAGGCGAAAAAACTCTTTGGTGTAGAGAACGCGGGAGGGACCGGCGGGATCGGTCATATCCATGATAATCACATCATAGGATGCGGGGTGGGTCTGCACAAACGCCCGCCCATCGGTTATGTGGACCGCGACGCGCGGATCGTCAAACGCTCCGCGGTTGATATCGGACAGATACTTGCGGGAGAAGGCAATCACCTCCTCATCAAGCTCGGCCAGATCCACCCGCTCTACCCGCGGGTACTTCAGCACCTCGCGCAATATGCCCCCATCCCCTCCCCCAATCACCAGCACCCTTCGCGGATCGGGATGGGTGCACATCGCCGGATGCACCATCGGTTCGGAGCTCTTCCCCGGACTAATCTTATTATCTTTTCGCCCTAATCCACTCGCCTCGTCACCCTGTCTATTTGGCACGGATAGCGAGGATAAGATAATAAAATTAGCCCGGGGAAAAGTCCCACTATTTCTGCGATCGCCCCGCCTTCGTCAAGATGCGCGACTGCCTAAAAACAGCCGTTTCCAAAGCGCGCGCCGCTGGCAACGCCGCAGCCAAAGAGATCGTCTACAGTATGTCCATGGAGTGGGAAGGTAGCTGCCTTTACGGCGACACGGTCGCCAACCTCCGGCGAACCAATGACGACATCGACCAGCCCAACCTCAGCTGGAGCAGTATTATGCGAAACCTCGAGGCCAACGACCAGTGCGCATCCCGCTCACGGGTGGGCGCGTGGAACGATCACGACATGATGGTGGTCGGCAAAACATTGCCGGTCAACGAGGACCGCGCGCACTTTTCGCTCTGGTGCATGGTGGCAGCCCCTCTCATCGCAGGCAACGATCTGCGGAACATGTCCGCGGCGACCAAGACCATCCTGACCAACGCCGAGATGATCGCAATTGACCAGGACTCGCTGGGGTTCCAGGGCAGGAGGGTGAAGCAGTCCGGCAATCTGGAGGTCTGGGGCAAGAAGCTTAGAAACGGCGACTGGGATACGCTGATGACGATTGACGCTCATCACTGCAACGACACCGGCGGGGAAAAAATCGCCTACAAAATGCTTAATCAGATCCTGCAAAAATTTTACGCCGGTACAGCCATACCGTACCGGTCCAGTGACCGGGGGCGGCTGCTGGATAAGGCTCCATTTGCGCGGTTCGAGGGCGGGTGGCTGACGGTTGATGCCGATGCGGGAGCACCCTGCAACGTTGAAGTTTATGCCGTCAAGGGCAGGAGTGTTGCCGGATTCAGTACGGCAGGACCGCATCGATACCCGATTTTCGCCCATGGAATCGCCGCCGCACCCGGAGAGTATTTTTGCACCGTGCGCACCGAAGGCAAATCTTCAATACTGTTGGTGCGGAATATTCGATGAGATAAAAATCCTGAACTCCACGCGTTTTTTATCCACCAGGAATCTCAAGCAAGCCCATTCTCCATAATATCTTTCCTGAGAGTTGAAGAAGATTTGCTATTTGTCGTATTTGCTAAGGCCTATACTTCAGTACCGTCTTAAAAAGATAGACGTTAGCGCTGAGGTCAGGAAAACTACCGCTTTTTTACACTTCATCTGCGCACAAGATTTCAGTACGTAGCCTGCATCGTTTTTTCTATCTTCCTTATATTTAACCAGTTACAACTAATGCCGCGCACAACATGTGCGCAATAACGATGTGTTTTTGCTTTTTTTTCCTGTTTTTTACGAAATCGCGCCGTATATTTCCTATAAATGAAACCTCTGACGACCTACATCGACTATCGGGCCTATCTCTCCGATTACTATGCCTTCCAGAAGAAGCGGAAGCGCAATTTCAATCACCGCTATTTTGCCGACAAGGCGGGCATATCCTCCTCATCGTTCCTCAGTCGGGTCATCGATGGTAAACGCAATCTTACCCGGCCGATGATCGAAAAGTTCGCGTCGGCGCTTGAGCTCTCGAGCAAGGAAAAAGAGTTCTTCAGACATCTGGTGCTTTTCAATCAAGCCAAGACCGCAGAGGAAAAAACGGAGCATTACGCGGCCATGCGCGGCCTGAGCGGCGCGGTGCATGAGAAATTTCTTCAGGCCGATCAGTATGATTATTTCAAGTGCTGGTATGCGCCCGTTGTGCGAGAACTCATCTGTATTCATGACTTTCAGAACGACTTTCAAACGATCGCCGCCTCGGTTGTGCCGTCGATAACGGCCCGGCAGGCACGGGAGACGGTTGACTTGCTGACGCGTCTGGGTTTGATAAGGCGACTGGAAAACGGGCGGTATGAGCAGACCGAGCGATCCGTATCAGCCGATCCGCGCATTACCACGCTTTCGGCTCGGGAATACATCGACGCGATGATCGAACACGCCCGTGCATCGCTGCGCACCATGACTCGCGATGTCCGCCATGTTTCAACCATGACCCTTGGGGTTAACAAAGCCCAGTACGATATCCTCATTCAGGAACTCGATGCGTTCAAGGAGCGGGTCAAGCGGATTGTTGCCGACGGCAGCCCCGCCGATCGCGTGTATGAACTCAACTTCGCGGTTTTTCCGGTAAGCGCGGTCCACGGCCTCCACCACAGAAAAGTATTATACCGCCGGTCATGGTTGCTGAACCGGCACTCGATTACAGCTTCTTCGAGCAGAACTGTACCTGATAATCTCTTCGCTGTAAAGCCTCGGTAATGCTATTGCCTTTTTGCAGA
>JBBRUI010000319.1:0-5122 GCA_038247945.1 Bacteroidota bacterium
AGTGATCTGTGCACCTGTCCCCGCCGTTGTCGCATAACCTTTATACGTGAACATATTGCCCACGGTGAAGGGAAAAAGGTTGTCTGTAATAGGCACAACGGTTGTTCCTCCGCCCGGATTTGTGGGGTCATCGCTCTTGCAGCCATTCACTCCCAGAGTGAAAACGCTTATGAGCACGAGACACAGGAATCCTTGCAATACTCGTGAGGGGATCATAGAACTTCTCCTTAAAAAAATGAATGATATACGGTACAGAAGTGGTTAGAAGATAAGAGAGTCCGAATAAAGAGTCAAACAAAAGAGTCAGACATTAAAACGGAAGTGGACGATATCACCGTCTTCGATCAGGTATTCCTTCCCTTCTATGTGAAGCAAACCGTTATCTTTCACGGCTTGTTCCGAGCCAAGCCTCACAAGGTCGCCGTATTTCATGATCTCGGCACGGATGAAACCTTTTTCAAAGTCGGAATGAATAACTCCCGCCGCTTGTGGCGCCGTCGAGCCTTTCTGCACAGTCCATGCATGGACTTCTTTCGGGCCGGCGGTGAAGAATGTGATGAGATGAAGAAGATCATAGCCTTCGCGAACAACCTTGTTCAGTCCGGATTCTTTCAGTCCAAGTTCTGCAAGAAAAGCTACGCGTTCTTCCACAGGCAGCTCAGCAACTTCCGCTTCAACCGCGGCACTCACAGTTACAACTTTAGCTTCTTCTTTTGCAGCAACATCGCGGACAGCCTTCACATAATCGTTTTGTGTGTTGACTTCCTTTTCGTGGACATTGCACACGTACATCACCGGTTTGTTTGTAAGCAGATGGAGATCGCGCAGCCACAGTTTCTCATCTTCATTCTGAACATCGAAATAGCGCATCAATCTTCCTGTGAGAAGATGATCGTACGCCCGCACGTAGAAATCGAATTCCGTCTTTAATTTCTTATCGCTGGTTTTGGATTTGCGCTCGGCTTCGTTCCTCTTCTTCTCCACAGTATCCAGGTCTTTGAAGATGAGTTCTGCTTCAATTACTTCGATATCCCGTTTCGGATTGACGTTCCCGTCCACATGCACGACATTCGGATCGTCGAAGCAACGCACCACGTGTGCAATGGCATCCACTTCCCGAATGTGCGAGAGAAACTGATTGCCCAGACCTTCGCCTTTGCTCGCGCCCTTCACGAGCCCTGCAATATCCACGAACTCAATTGCCGACGGAACAATTTTCGGCGGGTTATACATCTTCACCAACACATCGATTCGCTCATCGGGAATCGTCACGACTCCGACGTTCGGGTCGATGGTGCAGAAAGGATAGTTTGCCGCTTCAGCGCCGGCAGCAGTTATTGCATTAAACAACGTGGACTTCCCCACGTTGGGCAGCCCCACAATTCCACAATTAAAACCCATGAATGGTAAATCTCAGATTATGAAGTAGGAAATGAAAGGTGATGATGTAGTTGGCGCATTCAAGGTAAGGAAAAGGCGGTGGAGTTACAATCAGCGCTTTGTATTGTAACGACAGATTCGCAACAGATTCACCGAAGCTCGTATACAATACTGCTCCCCGTTTCGTATCTTTCATTCACCAACTTCCATCACTATCAAGGCACATCCATGCAAATCGGCATTGTTGGCTTGCCATACGCAGGCAAGTCCACTCTCTTTCAGACGATTACCAAAACGCATCTCGATCCCACGGCGCTCGCGAAAGCGGAGACGCATCACGCAATCGTAAAAGTTCCGGACAACCGTCTGGATAAACTCTCGGCGCTTTTTTCTCCCAAAAGCACGGTCAACGCAACCATCGAGTTCGTGGATGTTGTCGGACTGAAAAAAGGAGAAACGGGATCGACACAATTCACAACCAATTTCCTCGCAAGCGTGAAAACGAATGACACGCTCGTTCAGGTCGTTCGCCTCTTTGCGAATGACGCCGTCCCGCATCCTGAGGGTTCCATCGATGCGGAGCGGGATATTGCGGCGTTCGAAACGGAATTCATCCTGTCCGATCTTGCGGTGATTGAAACGCGGCTCGACAGAATCAAAAAACAGGTGCTGAAGACGGGCGACGAACAAAGCAAGCGCGAAATTCCTGTGTTGGAAAAATGTCATCAAACCCTTAACGCAACGAAGCCGCTCCGTGATATCGAATTCTCAAAAGAAGAACTACACATTCTGAAAACGTATCAACTTCTTTCCGTCAAGCCCATGCTCATCGCATTGAACTTCGACGAGTCACAGCGAAACGATGCGGCGGCTATCGTCAAGCAGATCGCGGCAAAGCATGAAGGCAAACACGCGAAGATCATTTCCTTCTTCGGCAAGATAGAAATGGAACTCTCCGAGTTGGCGGCAGAGGAAGCGGCAATGTTCATGGAAGAATATGGCATCAAAGAGTCGGCGCTGGACACATTGATTCGCGAAGCGTATGCGCTGCTTGGCTTGCAATCCTTCTTCACCGTCGGCGAAGACGAATGCCGCGCGTGGACAATCCGCAAAGGAATGACGGCGCAGGAATCGGCCGGCGTCATTCACTCCGATTTCGTCACGAAATTCATCCGCGCAGAAGTGGTTCCCTATGACGACTTCATCAAACACAACGGCTCGTTCGCGAAAGCAAAAGAAGCAGGACATTGGCGGCTGGAAGGAAAGGAATACATCGTGAAGGATGGAGACATACTTTCGATACGGCATGGATGAGATACTGAAGCGAGTCGGCGGCGCTATCGAGTGGATGAGTGAGAATGATTTGAAACTGATTCTGACGCCGGTGTGATAGTGGACGTGATGTAGGAGGAGTTGCAAACGCCGGTCATTGTTCCGTGCGGTGTTTCTTGATCCAGGCGGAATACGCGTCCAGAACTTTTTGCGGCTCGTACGTATACCACCGGTAACCAACCCTTCTTTCCCGTTCTACCTCGGCCAGCGAATACACCGGCTTTCCATCTCTGTTGCAGAAGAGTGGTTTATGCGTTCCAAGCTCGTAGAATCGCGCCCAAATTGGCAGAGCCTTTGAATCTTCGACAACTATTTTATCTTCGTTTGATGTTCGATAGATAAATTTTGTATTCGGTGCAGAAATCGTCTTCACCCGCAAACCAAAAATCGTCGATGCATTGAACCACTCCACTGCACCTTGGATAGAACGCGTCACTTCCTGAGTCGGACGATCGATGCTCATCAAGAAAAGGACTATGTCAGCACTTTCATCGTTGCAGATTGATGCAAGCTCGTATGTTCTCGCCTTCTGCGGGTGAAAATCTACATGGTCGTGCTGCTGACACCAGACAGTGAGCTTGTCGTTCTCCCGAATCTGGCATTGCAAAATGCAATCGGCTCCCGTCATTTGACAAAAATAAATTTGTCAAAATACTTGACAAAATGTTTTTTGCTAAATATATTGTTCACAACTTTTTGGAGATAATCGTGTTAAAAATGGCAATAATTGGACAAGCAGCAAGAGGCGATACCTACTTGCGGCGACCGCTGATCAAAACACGGGTTGAAGAGAATCTCGAAAGAGGAGGAAATATACTCTTGGCCGCACCCCGAAGGGTCGGAAAGTCATCGCTACTATTCGACCTTTTGGACAACCCAGCAGACAACAGTCTGGTGATTTACTACACCAGCGAGTCCGTCAACAGTGAAAACGAGTACTACAAAAAACTCTTCAACCATATTGCAGAACAAGTGGCAAGTTTAACGAGATACGCCGCAATGGCGAAAGAGCTGTTTTCGAGAATCGACGAGTTCAGTTTGAAGAATGCAAGCGTGAAAATTGGGGAGAGCAAGATTTCGTATCTGTCGGAATTGGAGAAGATGCTTGAGAACATCGACCTCAAATCAGAGAAGTTGATTGTGTTGAATGACGAGTTGGCATCAACGGTAGAGAATATTGTTAGGGATGAAAGCAAGGAAGCCGCAATTCACTTTCTCGGTACTCTGAGAGAGATTAGACAATCTCCAAAACTCCATCAAAAAGTTCAGTTTGTCTTCGCCGGTTCAATCGGCCTCGAAAACATCGTCAGCAATTTGGGTGGGATCAACCTTATAAATGATCTTGTCTCGGTCCCCGTACCTCCACTCAGCAAAGGCGAGGCTCACCAACTCATTGAAAAAATATTGACGGACTCTTCCATTACGATTTCACAAAATGGAATTGACCATTTACTTTCGGTCGTTGAGTGGTGGATTCCATTCTATTTCCAAATCCTACTCGTTGAATCATATGACATCTTGCAGAGTCGAGGTGAAAGTCTCGTGGACGAACGCATCATTGATGAGGCGGTGAAAAAATCTCTGAGGCACAGATTGTATTTCGAACACTGGTTCACCCGATTGCGAAAGGCGTATCAGGGAGACGAGTTCTCCTTCGTCAAAGATGTTTTGAATGTCACTTCCGAAAATCAGACAATAGGATCGGCTGAGATAGTCAACTTTGCGAACCAACATACGCTTCAAGATTCTTATAAGCATCTCCTCAATGCATTGAAGTACGACGGCTATCTCAACAACGACGAGGACCCAAAAGTCTATCGGTTCAACTCTCCATTGTTGAGAGAATGGTGGAGGTGCAACATTGCAAACTAAAGCACCAACACTCTTCAATCCCGGATCTCAATCACCGGATGAGATCACCGCTAACTTCGTTATCCGTCTAAAGGAGTTCAAAGACCTCTTCACGGCGATCAAGAATGACAGGATGACCGCCGCTCCACAGCATTACATCATTCAAGGCCAGCGAGGGTACGGAAAGACAACACTTCTTTTGAGACTCAATCTGGAAATCAAAAATGACACTGAACTGAGTTCATGGCTTATTCCCGTAATGTTTGACGAGGAACAATACAGCGTCCGAACGCTTGCAAAATTGTGGGAGGAAGTGATTGATGTTCTCGAAAACGACCATCCGGAATTCTCAGGGCTATCCGAACAGATTGACGAACTCTACGATAAAGAATCACCTGAAGAAGAAATCTTCAATCTCTTATTGCGTGCTTTGAAGAAACACAAGAAGAAACTTGTATTGCTTCTTGACAACTTCGGTGACATGATAGAGAAATTCACAACAAAGGAAAGTCAGCGTCTCCGAGAAGTGCTCAATACTTGCAATTATTTCAGGATGATC
>JBBRUI010000320.1:0-5099 GCA_038247945.1 Bacteroidota bacterium
GTACGAGGCTGCCCGCTTTTTTGCATCATACCTTGACTATGGCACTCTGACAGAAATAACCAAAGCATTTACACTCGGTGAAGACACCAACCCGGAAAACGACCCAAATCAGATGCCTACCCGGTTCATGATTCTCTACGGGGCTGATGATTCCAAGCTACAGCAGATCGACGATCACCCGGACTGCGCCGACGGCGAAGAGCATTCGATCAATGTCGAGAATTTGCGAAAAACGCTCATCGGAGCGGGATACGACATCGCGGAAACAGGACCTTATGACGATCAAGTTTACATTGCGCACATACAATATCAGGCTGGCGAGATGACGGGGGTGCCGGTTGAGGAGCTAGTGGAGGAGGACAAAGTCGATCAAGGTGCTACAGTAATTACGGGGAAAGAAACATTCAGTATAACATTCAATATTGACCCGAGGTCTCCAGATCATCAAGACGATGTATTTACTTTGTATAGTAATGATATGGGAAGAAAGTATTCTCAAAAGAAGACCGTTCGAGACGACTCCAAACCAGGAAACGACAAACTAGAGCTACTGTTTACCGGTTTGAATCCTGATCTTTCGTATACCTTGGAGCATGATCCCGGTGCATCAGGTAATTTGGAAATTTTATTTAGGAACAGACCTTTTGGAGATTGGGTTTAATACCATGCCTACATTAAGTGTTACAGGTAGCAGCAGAAATTCCATATCGATAGCACCTAATCCCGTTGGTGCTGTAATCATTTATGGTAGAGGTGACGACTTAGGCGACTTCAAAGTTTTTGCGGATCATCTTAAGAAAGATCTTGAATCTGCGTATTCGAAGAGAATAAAGGTTATCAATATTCAAGATAAGACAACGTTCTTCCAATTCCTCGTAAATTTCAATGAAGGATACATGATTAAGGAAATGCATATCCTTTCACATGCAATAGGAGGAGGGCTTTTTCTCGACTACGGTGGCAATGCAAGTAGCGTTAGTCGGATGAATGCTTTCGGGAGGGCACAAAGGCAAGGACGAAATATTACCTATAGTGAAGTTGTCGATGCGGAGATTGGAGCAATCTTGTCGGACGATTTCGTAAGTACTGCTTTTTCTGGCTTATATCGTCGAATTCGACCCAAGTTCGTTCACAATGCCTTCATAAAACTCTGGGGGTGCAATGCCGGGAAAGAGAATTGGACTTATTCAGATGATGACTATACAGGGGATGGTATTATGGATGTGTATTGGTCTGCTTTAAATACTCAAAATATTCCAAAACCGAGCGTTGCTAAAAGCTTTGCTCAATACTTCAAACTGAAAGTTTTCGGAGCACGAAGTGGTTCACATATAGTAGTGTTTGATTCAGGATCATGGATTACCTCTCAAGAATACAAAAACCGATATGGACGTTGGGCAAATCCTTCCAAGATCAAACATCGTCTTCAACCTGATACTGGACCTTATTATGAATATTTGCCATAATTGGCATTTACCGCGACGAAATACTCAAATCGCATTTTTATTGATGCTCCTTGCTATTATAATAGCTTCAGGCGCAA
The DNA here is from genome assembly GCA_038247945.1 of Bacteroidota bacterium. GTDB lineage: Bacteria > Bacteroidota > Ignavibacteria > UBA10030 > UBA6906 > CAADGV01. The sequence goes on from JBBRUI010000320.1 coordinate 1,544, forward strand.
ATGCTAGAGCATATATTGGTAGTAAAGTTATTAAACAAAAAACCCTTCTGCAGGCAGTTCGAGCATATGATATATCAACTGTTAAAAGGCTCTTAGAAAAGGGATCCAATGTAGACACCACTGATAGCGATGGTAGTACGGCTCTCATTTATGCAAGTGGCGGAATAATACTTGAACCTACTTTAGATAAAGAAAAACGTAAGGCCAAGATAACAATCTTAAGAAGTGTCAATGAGTCAATCTGTTCCCTTCTAATTTCGTACAAATGTAATGTCAATGTAGCAGACACTTCTGGACTTACTGCATTACACAATGCTGTAATATGGGGTAATATTAATACAATCAAATTGCTGATCACTCACGGAGCAGATGTAAACAGGAAAGATAATAATGGCAACACTGCTCTTCACATAGCTGCAATGTGGCACAGTTACGGCATAATCAGGTTGTTAGTTGAAAATGGTGCTTTGGTGAATCAGAAGGATAATAATGGCAATACAGCTCTTCACCACACCTTGCGCAAGGGTTATTCTAAAGAAATAGTAGACTTTCTGTTGTCTTCAGGTGCAGACAATGACTGTCTCAGAAGATAATTTGGCCTTCGATGATTTATTGAATTGCCTATAAGTTAATATGACTCCCTAGAAATGGTCGGTAATTATGAAAACCTACACCACCAAACCAAACGACTCCCTGGGCAGCATTGCCCGTAAATTCGGCATGCCGTCATGGAAATATCTTTACCAACTCAACAAGGACAAGATCAGCGACAACCCTGACCTGCTTGCGGAAGGAACCGTTCTCAAAATTCCCCAGTGGGACTCGACCAGCGGCGACGAGAAGATCAAAGCCAAGGGGGCGGATCCGTTCAAGTACACTGGAGGGTTGCGGTACGCATATCCCTGGGTGCCGTTCAGTTTAAGCATAATCAATAAAGACCACCAGGTTATCCCTGAATTTACGGAAGCACGGGAATTAGTGTTACGCAATCGCAAGACCGGTACGATTATCGCCAAAACCGAAATCAAAAAGGCCGATGACGCTGAAATGCTCGTCCCGGATTGCAATGATATCGAGATTGGTATCAAAGGATATCCCTTAAAAATCAATGGTGTTGCGCACTATCATCCGGATGATGAACCTGGCACAGCACCTCTAACCCCCCTGAGCGAGCCCCAGGGTGAATTTCCGCAGGAGGATAAGTAGTTATGAGTGGAAACGATACCAAAAAAGTCGGTGCATCTGATGCGCTTGCAGTTCAGGCGCTTGATGTGCATCCGTGGGATTGGGCGGAGATTTACTGGTCAACAGCAGACCAGAATGATTGGGCGATGGGAAAATACACCTGCCCCATTCTCGAAGAGTATAAGCTGGATTCGGTTATGGCTGGCGTCGATGCGTTACCTGCTGCAGACCAGAACAAAAGCATCAAAGAACTACATGCTGTTCAGGCAGACAAGTCAGGCACTGTCGATGTCGACCTGTTTGGCGCTCTGGTTGGACGAGCCAAGACATTCAAGGAGCGTAAGGGTTTCATCTGCTCGGCAGTTCATCAATGGATCATTATAGAGATTTGTCCAAGCGCTTCGGTCGGCGGCATTCAAGACTATCCCGCCATTGAGGTATGGGGATTTTTGCAGCCAAAAGAGATCGGCAAAAAGGCAAGCATGCAGGAGAACCTGGGTTACGTAGTCGATGATGTACCCAAAGGGGGCTGGTTCAGGGCAAGTATAGTGCATGTTTTTGAAGCAGGTAAAAGCGTGAGCGGCTACAATCCGCACCTGTTGCGCGAAGTCGAAGACAAAAATAACAAAAAAAAAATAGTCCAGGATTTCGGGCCGGTTGCGTTTCGACAGGTAACCGATTTTCCAACAACCGAGCGCCAGGGAAAAATTTCAAAGCCGAGATACATTTATAAATTAGAAGTCAAGGTGACCAATCGGGAGGGCGAAGAGGATCGTGATGTCAAGCACAAGGCGCTTCTGGAGTATTATAAGTCAAAAAACCTGACCGAAGAGCAGCTTGCAAAAGTGACACGATTCGAAACCGGTTCCTATCTGAAAATATGGGTGCGTAATAAAAAAATCGGCTGGAACAGCAAGTGCGCGATTGCCGATGAAGACAACGAAACCTGCATGTATGCGATGCAGGATGTCGATGGGCCAAAATCCAGTGTGGCAATTGACAGATCGTATAAAGCACTCACCGCAATGAGTGATGATGCCGAAGACTGGCGATACAAGTACCAAAACCATTATTTCAGGCCTTTTTCTTATCGTAATCATGTCTGGAAACGCAATCGATTCAGCATGGATCCGCAAGGGCGCTTTGACAGCAAGAACTGGTATCATATCGGTCTGTGGCCTGAGGAGCTGATTGAACAGATAGAGAGGCTGGAAGGAACACTGTTACCTGACCCTACAAAAAATGGGGCTGGATCAATTGTCGCAGTTACCATTGCTTACGGATTCACTTTGGGGTTGCTGTACAAGGCGCAACAATCACTCAAGAAGGCGCCCGACACAAAAAAAGCCGCCGATGCCCTCGATAGTCTGGTTGCATTTGCCGATCTTCCGCGTCTTGCCGCCATGTTCGCACTCTATGGCTTTCCCGACAATGACGAGGAGGACTGGTATAAGGGCTCAAAAAAAACATTCCTGGCCATGGCAAACAAGCTCAAGGAGCAACTGGCAGATCCTTCTGGATCAAAAGAAACCGATACAGCCCGTTTTTTGTACCATTTCTACTGCCTCTTGCACAGTGTCACACTCGATGCGCTCAAGGGGGGCGTAAAGCTTGAGGATGATTACAAGAAATACCTTGCTACAGGCGAAGACAAGAAGTGGAAGTTCAAATACCTCAAGGATCCGACAAAAATTGGAAAAGAGAGCACGCTCTTCAAGCAAAAAGTTACGTTACTCAAGCTCACCGGCGAAATAGAAAAGCAACTCGGTGGCGGTAATTTTCCCATGCCTTATCTTTTTTGGCTTGCCTGGACGGTTTCTGCAAAAGCATCGTGCAGTATCGGTCTTGATATTTCGGCGAATCTGCTCAAGAATTCGAATCAACTCTCCTTGACCCTTAGCGCCGAAGGTGAAGCGGGACTTTTTTTTGACATAGGTGCTGCCTGGACGCTTTCCCAGGAGCTGGAAAAGCAGATGCTGGCGGAGCGGAAAACATTTAGTCAGAACCGGCGGGAGTATAGCAATGTACCCGTAACTGATGTGCGTAAAAACCTTCTGGCTGTAAATACCGATGGAAATCTGCGAGTATCAAAAACAGGTTTTCAATTCGCCGATTCGCTTGGGAAGATGTTCAAGTATGTGGATTTACAACTGGGAGTAGGACTGAAGTTCGAAGCATCTGGTACGCTCGGTATCAAGATCGATCTGGACAAGGAAACACTTGTCAAGCCGACGATGGATGACGATCCCTCGTTTACGGTGACTGCAACCATTCCGATATATGGAAAGTTATCGGTATTGACAAAGGATTTCAAGACCGCAAGCTGCGATTTGTTGATATTTACAAAAGCAGCTCTGGCACTCATGCCGAC
>JBBRUI010000321.1:0-5095 GCA_038247945.1 Bacteroidota bacterium
ACTTTGGGGCGGGCAGGCCTCTCAAGAGGGGATTCAATGTAAGTGCAAAAGAAACGAGCCTAACACAACATTGAATAACGCATTCCCCTCTGTGCATCGTTCGTGTGGAAGGGAGAGGGGAACCGAAGGGGTGTGTGGAATGGTTCATCTTTTGGTGTGGGTGTGTCGTCAGGAATTACCATGAAACCTGTACCGCTCCGATACAAGCCGAACCTCAAACAAAAGGCGCGGGAACTCCGGAACAACAGCACGCTCGCGGAAGTATTGCTGTGGAATCAGCTGAAAGGCAAACAGATGCGAGGGTATGATTTTCACCGACAGAAGCCGATTGACAATTACATTGTGGATTTCTTCTGCCCGATGCTAATGCTCGCGATAGAGGTTGACGGTACAAGCCATATGTTCCGCGAAGAAAAGGACGAAAGGAGACAAGCACAATTAGAACACCTCGGAATTCGGTTCCTGAGATTCGATGACCTCGATGTGAAATTCCGGATGGACGTGGTGTTGAAAAGAATTGAGCAATGGATTGATGAGCACGCCGACGTATAAATAATGTGAATGGACACACCCCGTCACGCCTCCGGCGTGCCACCCTCGACGAGTCGTCTATCTACGATTCTATGAATCGTAGATTCGTAGAACGACCCGATGGGTCGATAGACCCGTCGGTTGACAACTCAACTCGTTGAGGAGTCGTCGACCTCTCAAGAGGGGAATCAGTCAACCGTCAGGCATTGACAAAAAAAAAGCACACACTCCCTCTCCCCGCGGTCGAAGATCCCGCTGCTGTTTAGCGGGGGAGAGGGCTGGGGTGAGGGTGCAACAGCATCGCTGCCGATTTACTCGAAGATGTCTGACGGAGATGTGGAGGATGTTATTGCTGCTGTATTGGATGTAATCGCCAGGCACTCAATATTCCCTCTCCCCTCGGTCGAAGATCCCGCTGCTGTTTAGCGGGGGAGAGGGTTAGGGTGAGGGTGAAAAGTGAAATGGAACCACAGGGCGAATCAGTCCGAAGGACCCCTGCGGGGAGATTCGCGCTGCGAGCCACAGCTGAAGAAAATTTCGACGTTCGATGGATGCTGAATATCCCGACACGTCGGGACAGCATGACGACGAAAATCCTTGTCATTCCGAAACGCCCTTGTTCGGAATCTGACAAGGGACGGATGCTGAATAGGAGCTTTTCAGCATGACGACGAAAATCCTTGTCATTCCGAAACGCCCTTGTTCGGAATCTGACAAGGGACGGATGCTGAATAGGAGCTTTTCAGCATGACGTGTTTTTTATCTGAACAGCGCGGCCTGCGTGCAAAAACAGGAGAGGGGGGAACCTTTGACGCAACTATGGATTGCGAAGTGTTACCGCACGCTGATACTTGTGGCGAGTAACTCCACCCACGGAATCTATCCGGCCCAAGGCAAGATGATGATTCGGTTTCTCCAATCATCGAGTTCAGTTTCGTACCACATTTTCAACACGTCTTCTGACGACGACGTTGACGCGAAGGCGTTGAGGAGCAATGACGAGACCGGGACTGGTATGCTTCATAAGAAAATCTGCAAAGTGCGTTGGCATTGTTCTAATGTCGTGAGGATTCGTCCTTCCTCGGATGCGCGTTGCAATACTTCCGGATCGTTCAACCCTTTGAGTTTTGCTTCGTCGGCATTTTGAAAATCAATGCTTGGCTCGCGGCGGCGTGCTACTTTGAGAATGTGGCGATTTAAATTTTCGTCGGCGAGAAAGCGAGGTTTCATTCGTCGTTCACAAGCGAATCGCGTCGCTGTGCAGCTAAACGCTGATACAATTGCGGAGACTTGGTTATTGCTTGTTGCCGCAGCTCATCGAATTTTTTCTCACCCTGCTTGAGGTACGCACCGATGGTTGCACGGTGTGCGAGATAGTAGGCGATGCCTCCGTACACTTGCTCGAGCGTTAAGTCGGGATAGCACTCATACGCAATAGTCTCTGGCGACAAGCCATCAAGGAAAGCATACACGAGAGAGTCCAATGAAACGCGGCTCCCACGTATCCAGTAACCGCCATCGCGATGCTCGACATATTGATTGTTCATACTGTTTCCCGGATTGTTCTGCGAAAATATACGCGATTGAATGGGGAAGTGCAATTGCCGGTTGAGCTTGGTCTCGGACTCTGATTGCATGATGGAGTGGCACTAGCAAGTCCGGATCAGTTTATTCCTCCGCTTCCCGGTTGGCGCGAACGCAGCCTGTTCATCGCCCGCCAAGGAATGATAGAGTTCTTTCACTATGATCCGTACGGACAGGCATTGTCCAAGTTGCAACGTCGACACGAGCGCGACCTGAAGGACGTCCACTCCATGTGGCGGGCAGGCTTGATTCAAAAGGACCGCTTGCGGGAATTGTTCACCCTCATCAAGCCGCAGTTGATCCGTTACCCTGCGATTGATCCGTCATCATTTGAAACTGCCGTCTTGGAATTCTGCGATGAAACCTGATGACCTGGATGCAAGCGACCAGACCCTTCGCTCCGCTCAGGGTTTAGAATGGAATTCTGCGATGAAACCTGATGACCTGATGCAAGGGCTGCCGGGAGAAGCGCTCCTTCGGGAGGGGCTGGCCGATTTTCAATCCGGACACTGCACTGTACCATCGTGTTTGGTGGCAATGGCTCGTTCACGATTAACGCATGCGGGCTTGCTTCCCCGGACAGTCTTGAATCCCATCTCGGAACCTGAGTTGCAGTTGTATAGTCTGCTTCGCCTGCAGGGAGGCGACGCGTACTCGCGCTATAACTCATTGGTGCGCGAACTCACCAGCTTCGAGCAGGCACTCGATCGCAGAACCCGACTAGCCAAAACTGTCAATTGATGTCAATTGACAATTCATGAATGCCAATCGCGGTGGTACGCTACTTTGAGAATGTGGCGATTAGAATTTTCGCCGGCGAGAAAGAGGTTTTTCCCATGAACCGTCATTCCCTCCCGACGGCTTGTCCCCCTTCTTTCTTGACCGCCATCTTTGTGGCGGTGTGGCGGTTTGGCGGATGTCGGGATATTCGGAATCTATCGAAAGCCTGAACTGAATGGATGCTGAATATCCCGACACGTCGGGACAGCATGACATGAGGCACCATAGTCATTCCGAAACGCCCGCCCGCCGTGCTTCATCTTTTGGCGGGCCTGCCCGCCGTGCTTCATCTTTTGGCGGGTTCTTATTCGGAATCTGAACGGCGAGGGCGTCGAGGGTCACTACGTGACGAAATGCCTTTGTTCGGAATCTGACGAAGCATGTTTGGGATAGATGCTGAACGGGGGGCTTTTCAGCATGACGGTGTTTTTTGCCCGTCAACCGTCATTCCGAAATGTACCTGTTCGGAATCTGAATAAAGCGTACGACATGCATGACGAAGGTCAGGCTTGTTTCGGAATCCATTAGGATGCAATCACATCGACTCTCATCAGTGGTATGAAACAAGGCTTTGTGTACATCATGAGCAACTACACTCGCACCACATTGTACATTGGTGTTACGAGCGACCTCATGAGGAGAGTGATGGAGCATCGTGAAGGGGCAATTCCCGGATTCACTCAGAAATACAATCTTAAGTTCTTGATGTACTACGAAGCGATGAGTTCCATAGAGGACGCAATTCGTCGGGAAAAGCAACTCAAGAATTGGCACCGAGAATGGAAAATGAATCTTATCAAGTCCGCCAATCCGGAGATGAAAGACCTGGCAAATGAAGTGCTCGGGCTGGATGCTGAATAAGGGTATTTCAGCATGACGATGGTGTGTAAGATGCTGAATGCCCGCTTCGAGTCATTCTGAATCCTTGGCCTGCCGAAGGTCAGGCTAAGTTCGGAATCTGAACCGCGCATCTCATACGCCCTCTCCTGAACGAAGGGGCACACAAACGAATCTCAAGATGAATTCTCGATGGCATATATTTTCATGGACGAAAGTGGAGACCTTGGTTTTGATTTCCTCCGGAAGGGGACATCAAAGTTCTTTGTCATTACATTCCTGTTTGTGAAGAAGCGGCGTCCGGTAGAGAAGATTGTCCGCAGGGTATTCGATAGTTTCCCCAAGCGGGTACGGTACCGGCATCCCGGGCCGCTGCATTGTACGCACGAAAAGCCTGCGGTGCGGTTAAAGGTATTGCAACTGCTGAATGAGCGCGATGTTGCTATTATGTCCATTTACCTTAATAAACAGAAAGTCTTCACACGCTTGCAAGACGAAAAGCAAGTGCTGTACAATTATGTCGCCAACATACTGCTTGACCGGGTATATTCAAAGAAGCTCATCTCACTCGACACCACTATTCATCTCATCGCCTCACGTCGAGAAACGAACAAGTTTTTGAATGAAAACTTCAAATCGTATTTGTCGAATCAAGTGAAGCAACAGCACAAACTGAACCTTGCGATTGAGATCAAATCGCCAAGCGAGGACAAATGTTTGCAGGTGACAGACTTCGTGTGTTGGTCACTCTTCAGGAGGCGAGAATACGGGGACGAGAGCTACTTCAATGTTTTCAAGAAGAGAGTGGTAGAGGAGCGTGCGCTTTTTCCATAAAACGACAAAACCTTGTACGCTATTTACGAGGAACCATCCGGAACCCCACGCACAAGGCTTTACTTGTCGAATCTGTATTCAAGATAACGGATCGAATGTAGAAAGTCAATAAGCGAACATCCCTTGTGCGGCGGCATGGTTAGATGCTGAGCACCCGCTTCGAGTCATTCCGAAACGCCCGCCCGCCGTGCTTCATCTTTTGGCGGGCCCGCCCGCCGTGCTTCATCTTTTGGCGGGTTCTTATTCGGAATCTGAATAGCGAGGGCGTCGAGGGTCACTATGTGACGAAATGCCTTTGTTCGGAATCTGATGAAGCATGGTTGGATGGATGCTGAACAAGAACTCTTCAGCATGACCTGTTTTTTTATTTCTGTCATTCCGTCTCGGCGGTGTCTGGATATTCGGAATCTATCGAAGCATGTTTGGGGTTGATGCTGAATATCCCGACACGTCGGGACAGCATGACACAGTAACGATAGTAATCCATGCGTCATTCCGAATTTAGTTCGGAATCTGAACGGCGAGGGCA
>JBBRUI010000322.1:0-5032 GCA_038247945.1 Bacteroidota bacterium
GCCGCCGGGAGATCGTACAAGCTACCGCTGCAAACGACCATGACTTTGATTTTTTCGTGGTCGATGATTCTCAGTACGGATCTGCTTCTTGCCATAATCAACAACCAAGACAGAACTCCCTGCAAAAAAACAATAGGGACATTCTGAACAACACGCTCTAAGAAGCGCCAATGCTTCACGAAGTAGTATTGTGTTGGTAATTTCCAATCAGATTCAACCCGTTTATGGTTGCCCCTGTATGTAATCACGCAATAAGATTCTGGCGGAGTATCATGCAAGATCCTCTCAAGAATCACCGACTGTCCGCTCAGATCGGGCGGCAGAGAAGGCGACATCAAACAGAATTTCCGCGTCAAATCAATTGACAGTGTGTCTACAGCCCTACCATTCCGGTTCAATTATCCCCCGTCAAAAAAGAAATTCGAACATCTCGGCCATGCATCATCCTAGGAATTCCTCTTGCTTCACACTCTCAACTTTGTTTGCCCGCCAAGATAGTAGGTCTCGAACAGATAGAATAGCCGTCGCAACGTGCTTGCGAAAATACCATATCAACAGCAAGGAAGCACCCGCCACGAGGAGAATCCGCAATGATAGCGACAGTGCCTGCAAGTAAATCGATGACACGCTGAACCCGATATAGGGTAGGAATATTAGCCACTCAAGACCTGAAGAAAAGACGTTGGGAATGGTCCTCTTCAGAATCACCCAATGAACCGAGAAACCTATCAGTCCTCCCGACCAGAGTGCAAGAGACAAACCCTTGGCGCCGTAGTGCGCTCCAATAAACGCGAATGTTCCGATAAGGATGGCATTAAACAACGAAAGAAACATTACTGTCTTCTCACGATTCGAAACAATAAAGAGGATGCCTACAAAATTGTGCATGATCCAATTCAGAACAACCCAAACTTGCAGTGAAACAACTAGCCCAGCAGGCTGATATTCGCTTCCGAATAAAATCGCGATTACCTCGCTCGAAAATAAACTGACAAGAATTGCAAAACCCACGCCCGTTGCTCCGAGTGTCAGAAAAAGAAATCTTGTTTTACTACGGAACACCGCCTTCTGATTCAAAAAGTATGACGATAGGTTAGGGTAAATAACGGAGAGGAGAGTTCCCGCCAATACGGAGAGAGGTTGGGCAAATCGTGTCGCAATGCCATAGAAAGCAACCTCTTGAAGTCCAGAATGATTTGCAAGAAACACAATCGGCAACTGCGACAATGGAAGTGCGAGTACTGCACTACCCAGCAGGGGAAGGCTCTGCCTAACCAGTGTGGCACTCGTGATGGAACTGAGCGTTTCAGAACGTTTAATCGCGAAATATCGCGATTTGCGTACCCACCATAAATATCCTAGGCTACTGACAATCTGCACTGTTGCATATGAAGCAACGACCATCTGCAAGGAAAACATATTCGCTGGAACGCAAAAGACAATCGCCAACCATGCAGCAGAACTGGCAGTAAAGAGTATTGCCGAAACTCGCATTTGGTTTTGACTAAATGCAAGTGTCTCTGTGACGCTCCAAATACTATCGGCGATCATCAATACCAGGATGAACCCCAGCAGTGAGAATATCTTCTGGTCGGGCTGGATTGAGACGATAATGGCAATCAGAATTCCAACACATATGGTCGCCAATGTCACAGCTTTGAATGCTGCTCGGGCTACTTGAGGCAGAGATTCTGGGTCACGTGAGATCTCTCGGATAGATATGTTTCGCAACGCAAGTGATGAGACTGCTTGAGCAATCAAGAGAGTAGTCAAAACCAGCGCAAAGCGCCCATAATCCTCGGCACCTAATACGCGGGCTATCTTTATTGTGCAGAGAAAATGGAACAGAATTCGTATTGAATTCGATCCTGCGAGCATGAGCCAATTACGGACGATCATTGGCCAGCTGCATTCCTTTCCCATGGACGAATCTGATTCCGTGTTCTGATCATTTGACTCTCATCCAAAAACTGGAAGGCTCCGCATTCGGGTATGCACTCCGCATCTGCTCATACTCATGCGAAAACATCGGCTTCACCTCATCGGCATACTTTTGAAAGAGATATGTCCCAGCCCAAACTACTTCAAGTCTATTGTTATGCGTCAGAAGAGCCTGTAAAACGTACTGTTCATTCCAATACAGCCGAGCACGAGAATAGACTGCAGGATATGGATTGGGTAATGAGATATCATGAACATGAATGTAAACTCCGCTGCGTAACGAAGGAATTATTTCGCAGTACTCTAGCCACACATCTCCTCCTGATTTCAGCACATGTGTTGAGTCTATGAAAAGAATATCCCCTGAATCTAGTCGAGTGAAATATTCAAACCCTACGTCCTGAAGCCTACATTCCTTTAGTTCAGTCAAATGGTGAAGCGATTCCAAATACGGGCGTGGATACGGTTCGATCGCCACGAAGCTGCACGCGTAGGCTTGGGATTCATCCTTGTTCTTGTCAATTGCATGATTCGCAAGGAGCGTCGAATTTCCAGAACCTATCTCAACAATCGCTTTTGGCTTCAAATGCCTGATCAATGCATAATACGCATTGCCGTCTCCGGCCATGAAGGTTCCATTGACAAGATGGTATTGGGTAGAATTGCCAGTCGCTGTAATCGGAAATGACAAGAATTCGGAGCGGTACTTTTGAATGATGTCTCTTGTCAGCGCGAGCTGAAATTCGTCATTCATGTTCACGCCCGTAAGTTTAGAAATCCGCACGCTCCTCAAGTCATTGTCGTCAGGTATGGGAAGGTAGTAATGTCGTCGAAGAAAATAAAATCCTCCTTTGTACATCATCCTAAACAGAAGAAATGATACTCTCTCCTCTGCGTCTTTCAGGAGACGTAGAAAGTAGGTGGCTAACGGTAGCCGTTTGACAATAGCCTTTAATTGGTTGATAGAGTCGACTCCATTGAGCGTTCGAAATCCTATTGAGACGTGTAGTGCCGAAAGTAATCAACAAATCGGCCAATCTGGGGGCCATAGGATTTTCGAAGAATAAAGTATCCCGAAGTCCCCAATAGTGCTACTGCGAAGAAAATCACAGTGTTCGTTGCTCTCTTTGGCCGCTCCTTCTTTACTGGCGCCCTTCCCGGGTCGAGCACGTTGACAATTGAAATATTCTTTATCTCTTCCAGCTTTGCAAGCTCATATTGCTTCTTCAATTCGATATACACGGTTGCTTTTACCTGAACGTCGCGTGACAACCGATCCTGTTCCATCAATAGTTGTGGCGAGCCGCCGACCTGCCGGTTTCGCTCGCGGAAATCCTTCAGGCGTTCTTCTGCGCGTTTCATTTCATCTTCAACTTCTCTTATCCGCACGGCAATCCATTTCACTTGTTCTCCCGCATTGGTTACTCTTTTGCTTCTCATAAATCCGTCCAGCTCAGCCACAACGGTGTTCAGCACTGTAGCAGCAAGTTCGGGCTCCGGCATTTCCATCGTCAGCGTAACAACGCTGGTTTTATTATCGTGCGTAGCAGACATTAAGCCGCGAAGTTTGGCCAGGGTTTTTGCCATGTTCTCATTCGGCGTGTACTCGGTGTAGTCAAAATATTGCATCAGGTCCACCGAATCCTGAAATGCTTCGGTCTTGTACTTCCTGAGTGTTACGCTACGAAGTATTGTTTCGCTCGTAACAATGATTGGGTACAACCGGGCGATCTCACTTCCCGGCACACTCACGCCCGCAAGACTGGCAATATCCGCAAACTGTCCCAGCGATGAGAGCTTGTCTTTTTGAGTTTCAGGAAGGAGTGTTGCTGTGGACTTGTAGTATTTCGGCAGGAGAAAATTGATTCCCAATGTAATCAGTGCAACAACAAAAGAGATGAGTAGAATCCTCTTACGTTCCGCCCAGATGGGAATCAATATGTCCTGAAATGTCGGCCCCTCTTTGCCTGCCGGGTTTACTTCACCACTCATTTTCAGCGCTCATAAGTATCAAATTCTAATCTTTAAGGTATTTCAGAATATTAACCGTCCCGGCAAAACTTACCACAGAGTGCCCGGAGGTTACAGAGAACCCGGAGAAAAATTTATTGAGCTCTCAGGTTGTTGTCTCTTCCCTATCTCTCGCTTTTCAGTCCTCTGCACAAACGATAAACTGATACTTTATACTGCCAAGTCGCTCCTCCGATGAGAGCATTTCAGTCGAATCCATGAGCGCATATTGGTGCAGACGGGCAAGAGATAGTTTCGCTTCACCGAGTAACGTTTTTATTTTGTCCGCATTCACTTTAGGCATATCATTCGAACAAATCGGCTAGCGCTTGATGCCGAATCGGCCAAAAATCCATATACCTGCTCCACGCTGCGGCGATGAATTCCTCTCTGCAAGTTTCATCCCTGTTTACCAGAACCACTCCTTTGGAAATTGAGTGAATGAGATGATCGGGCGCCGTGTTCATAAGAATTACATCGACGGCATAACCTGTTTTATTTTCCAGGTCACCGCTCAACCGGAGGCTGTAGTTTAAACCATCAGCGACCAGCGCGGAGTCACTTACGAATACTCCGATATCAAGATCACGGAACTTGCTTTCTTCGACAAACGACCCGAAAACATATGCGAAGAGAATTTCAGTCCGTCCTTCGAGCATAGCCCGCAACACAGGCATAATTTCTTCCGTTGATAGTTTCATAAACTCCGACTGACCTCTGACTTCTCTACGAGCCGTAGGCCGACTTCTGTCCTCTGACTTCTGACCTCTGCTTTACCTTTCCATCATCTTGAAAGCTGCACCATGGCAACAGTGATTGCAGCAAGGCTTGCCAATATTGTCGCAAGATCCCGCACCACCGGAAGAGTCTTGTCTTCTTTCTCAATTTCCTTTGGAACAATTACGTTACTGCCGGGCGGGAGTTCAGGATCACCGAGGAAGAACCACCCCTGTTCCCATTTTTTACCGTTGGGAAGAAACGCCACCACGCGATCCTCGTCCGCCTCTTCCCTGAATCCTCCTGCCTGCCGCACATAATAGTCAAGGCTTTCACCTTTTTTGTAGAGGACGGCAGTGGGAAC
>JBBRUI010000323.1:0-5024 GCA_038247945.1 Bacteroidota bacterium
AGCAATCTGTATTTGGCAATCGATGCCTGGCTTGAAATAATTCCTGTCATCAACAAGATCGATCTGCCGAGCGCTATGGTCGAAACCGTAAAGCAGCAGATCAAAGACCTGATCGGATGCAAAGACGAAGAAATTATTCTCGCGAGCGCAAAAGCAGATTTAGGCATCGATACAATCCTTGAAGCCGTTGTTCAGCGTGTTGCTCCCCCGAACGGCGACCCCGCCGCGCAATTGCGTGCGTTGACCTTCGATTCCGTTTTTGATATTTACCGCGGTTCAATTGTCTATCTCCGCGTATTCGACGGAACATTGAAAGAAGGTGAGAAGGTTAAGTTCTTCCATAATGGAAAAACTTACGACGCCGAAGAAGTTGGAATCCTTGGCTTGAAAAAAGTCCGCACGGGCGAACTGACCGCAGGCAACGTTGGATATCTGATTGCCGGAATCCGGGATGTGCACGATACTAAAGTCGGCGATACAATAACATCAGCCGTGAATCCCGCCGATGCGCCGCTTCCCGGTTATAAAGATGTAAAGCCGATGGTCTTCAGCGGAGTCTATCCAACGAACTCAGAAGATTATGAAGACTTGCGGACTGCAATCGGCAAACTCCAACTGAATGATTCAGCGCTGATCTTCGAGCCGGAAACATCAACTGCCTTGGGTTTCGGATTCCGGTGTGGTTTTCTCGGCTTGCTGCACATGGAGATTGTGCAGGAACGGTTGGAGCGGGAGTACAATCAAAACATCATCAACACAGTTCCGAACGTCGAGTATAGAGTTACAAAGACTGATGGAACAGTAATTCTTGTCGACAATCCTTCGTACATGCCTCCGCTTGGCGAGATAGAAAAAGTTGAGGAGCCTTTCATCAAGGCGCAGATCATTGTCCCGACGGAGTATGTGGGGAATATCATGAAGCTCTGCATGGACCGGCGTGGCGTATACAAAAATACAACATACATCGATCCTACCCGCGCTGATATACAATACGAGATGCCTCTCTCGGAAATTATTTTTGATTTCTACGACAAGCTCAAATCTACCAGCCGCGGCTACGCGTCTCTCGACTATGACATCCTCGATTTCCGTGAATCGGATTTGGTGAAGCTGGATATTCTTCTGAACGCGGAATCTGTCGACGCATTCTCGACCATTGTTCATCGCGATAAAGCGCATGAGTGGGGAAAGAAGCTCTGTGTAAAACTCCGCAAGCTGATTCCGAGGCAAATGTTTGAAGTCGTAATTCAGGGAGCGATCGGAAGCAAAGTAGTAGCCCGGGAAACCATTTCTGCAATGCGCAAAAATGTTCTGGCGAAATGCTATGGCGGTGACATCAGCAGAAAAAGAAAGCTGCTGGAGAAACAGAAAGAGGGAAAGAAACGTATGAAGCAGGTGGGGCGTGTTGAAATTCCCCAGGAAGCGTTTCTTGCCGTACTTTCGATGGACGACGAATAAGAGTTGATTAGAGATTGAGGATTCGGGATTAGCTGACGGATAAGCATCAAACAAGAACCAAGAAGGATTCCTTATGGCAAAAGACATCGTCGTAAAAGGCAAACAGAAAAGTCAATCCCCGAAGGATGTTTTCAAGGATATCATCTTCGTTCTCGGTGCATTCCTCATTCTCAACAGCATGGTGTTGGCTGCGTTTGAAGTCCCGACCGGCTCGATGGAGAACGAGATCATGGCGGGCGACTTTCTTTTCGTGAACAAGTTCATTTACGGAGGAAGCACCCCCCGCACGATTCCGCTCACCAACATCCGCATCCCATGGTTTCGGGTTACGGACGTCCTCCCGTTTTTGAAATGGAGGGACGTCAGGCAAGGTGATGTTATTGTGTTTGAATTCCCCGGCCAGCGCGATGAGGTTGTCTCTCCCGAATTCATGTTTTATCTGAAACGCTGCATCGCCATGAGCGGCGATACCGTGCTTATCCAGGACCGGAATGTGTTTCTGAACGGGAGGAAATTGGAATTTCCCCGCAACGTGAAATTCAACAGTGCGCGTATTATGCCGGGCGGACTTGCCGACCCTCGGATTTTTCCGAAAGGCGAACCATTTAACGAAGACAACTGGGGTCCGGTTGTAGTGCCGAAGCAAGGCGACTTGATCACGCTTTCCGTGAACAATATCGAGCGGTGGAAAACATTCATTGAGCGTGAAGGCCATCAGGTAAGGCTGGATGAGCAAGGAAATATTTTGGTGGATGGCAAAGCCGCGCAGCGGTATACAATCCAGCGGGATTATGTGTTTGGAATGGGCGACAATCGCGACAACTCGCTCGACGGCAGATTCTGGGGATTCATTCCCAAAGAAAGCGTTGTCGGTTCTCCGGTGATCGTATACTGGTCGTGGGATCCCGACATATCGCTTTTCTCAGATCCAATTGCAAAGCTCGGCTCCATCCGGTTTAACAGAATAGGGAACTTGATCAATTAGATGAGCGAGCTCGGCGCAACACGGTCTCCCTTGATTTTGTCGATGGAACAATCATCGATGCGGGTGCGGGATTATGTTCAGATTATCGCTGCAACTGTGTTCGTTGCATTTTTCCTGAAGAGTTGTGTGGTCGAAGCATACCGCATACCGAGCGAATCGATGGAGCGTACGCTTCAAGCGGGCGATTTTCTTCTTGCGAACAAGTTTATCTATGGTGCGCAGACCCCGCAACGGATTCCGTTTACCAACTACCGGCTGCCTTCATTTCATATTCCGTCATTCCGTTCCCCACAACACGGGGATGTTGTTGTGTTCCAGTTGCCGGCATACGCCCAGGAATTCAGCGCAGCAAAGTCGTCAGCATATGTAAAGCGTTGTATCGGGGTGCCCGGCGATTCTGTATCCTTAGTCAACAGAAAAGTGATTGTCAATGGCGTTGCGATGCCTGCATGGGAAATGATTTCTACGCGGGCAATTCTCCCCAAAGGTTTTGGAGACTCACGGATATTCCCGAAGGGTTCGGCATTCAATGAGGATAATTATGGACCCGTACGTGTCCCGCGTTCCGGCGATACATTGTGCTTGGGAAAGAAGCAGTTCGCATTCGTCCGAAACATTATCGAGCACGAAGGTCATGATGCCCGACTTAATGAAAATGGTGAGATATGGGTTGACGGCGAGCGACGTGAATTCTACGTCGTAGACAAGAACTATTATTTCGTGCTGGGTGATAACCGCGACAACTCGTTCGACAGCCGGTTCTGGGGATTTGTCCCGGAGGACTTGATCATTGGCAAGGCCATGATGATCTACTGGTCGTGGAACGCCGAAGCAGCGGGAGGAAGCGTGTGGTCACGTCTTTCTCAAACGAGATGGGATAGAATTGGAACAATTATTAAATAAGATTGCAGATTGTGGATTTCCGATTGCCGAGTGAAAAGCTTTCAAGCCGTAATCCACAATCCGAAATCTGAAATCAAAACTCAATGGCATCACTCTACTTACATATTCCTTTCTGCGAGAAGAAATGCATCTACTGTGATTTCTACTCGATCGAGAATATTTCTCCCATGGAGGATTTTCTTTCGGCGCTTCATTCCGAAATCGATTTGTATGCTGCGTATGGAGAGAAAGCGACGTTCGAAACTATATTTTTTGGTGGAGGAACGCCATCGTTGCTGACACCTCACCAACTGGAATCAATTCTTTCTCACCTGCATCGCAGGTTCCACATTGAGTCCGGCGCCGAGATTACAGTGGAAACAAACCCCGGCACCGTGAACAAAGAGAAGCTTGCGGGATATCGGTCGCTGGGTGTGAATCGACTCAGCATAGGAATCCAGTCGTTCCATGAACATGAACTGAAATTCCTCAGCCGCATTCACGACAGCAACCAAGCCGTGGAGTGTGTGCGTCTAGCCCGCGAGACTGGCTTCGACAACATCAGCATCGATTTGATCTACGCTCTGCCTGACCAATCAAAAGAGGAATGGGCAGACAACCTCTCGAGAGCTGTAGCATTGGAGCCAAACCATATATCAGCATACGGACTTATCGTTGAAGACCACACGCCGCTTTCGCGGATGGTGAGTGCCCGCGTCGTTTCGCCCAAACCGTCGGATGAGGAAGCGGACTTTTACGAGTTTACGATGGCATTCCTGGAACACCATGGATTCGAACACTATGAAGTTTCCAACTATGCCCGGCCCGGATTCCGGTCGCGACACAATTACAATTACTGGTGCCATGAAAATTATCTCAGCTTCGGACCCTCTGCCCATTCCTTCTGGCGTGAAGGAGAAGCGGCACGGCGGTGGTTCAATATTGCCAACATCTCGCATTACTGTTCTTCCATGAACGATAAGAAGCTCCCGTTGCTGACCACAGAAAGCTTGACAGAGAAACAGTTGATGACGGAGAGAATCTTCCTCGGTTTGCGCAGCGATGGTTTGAATCTGAAAAAACTCTATACCGACTTTGGAAGTCAGTTACCGACGTTGAAGAATCACCAGTCAATCATTCCGGCGCTTGTGGAGAACGGATCAGCAACGAACGAGAATGATGTCCTGCGCCTTACAGCGTCCGGATACTTAATTTGTGATGAGATTTGCGAGCGGCTCTTGCCTTGAATCCTTTTCCCATGTCGTTGAAATTCAATCACTTTTCCTCTATCTTGAATCGTTTCGCGCTCTCCCGAATTCAATACTCTTCCGATAACATGAGGTTTTATGTCCCATAAAATGTTGAATCGTATCCTCGCCGGTGTTGCATTCCTGGTGCCGATGATTGTCTACATAATAACTGTCGCTCCCACGGTTGTGTTCTGGGATGTTGGAGAGTTCATCGCTGCCGCGTATATGATGCAGGTTCCGCATCCGCCGGGCTCGCCTCTGTTTTTGTTTCTCACACGCCTGGTTATGATGTTGCCCATCGCGAACGATCTGGCAGTTCGGGCGCATTTGTTCTCGGCGTTCCTTAGCGCACTGGGAATAATGTTCACGTATCTTTTCACAGTGCGACTGATCGTAAAGTTCCGTGGTATGCCGGTGAGTCTGGCGGACAAAATTACGACGTACGGGGC
>JBBRUI010000324.1:0-4979 GCA_038247945.1 Bacteroidota bacterium
AACGATCCGGTTACCGATCGAACCGGTGAAGCGATCTATATCCGTGATGAAGACAGCGGCGACGTGTGGAATGCGACCGTCCTCCCGATTCGTGAACCCGGTGGCCAGTACGTTGCACGGCACGGTATGGGTTATAGCCGCTTCGAACATGCTTCGCACGGCATCGCCCTCGATCTCCTTCAATTTGTCCCGACGGGCGATCCAATTAAAATCAGCCGTTTGAAAATACACAACCAGTCGGGGCGAGTGCGCCGCTTATCTGTTACTTCATATGTCGAATGGGTTCTCGGTCCTTCCCGCGCAGCCTCTGCGCCTTTTATTGTTACTGAATTGGATTCAGAAACAGGAGCAATGTTCGCACGCAATTCATGGCGGGCAGAATCGGGGCAACGTATCGCGTTTGCAGATCTCGCAGGAAAACAAACCGCCTGGACAGGAGACCGGACGGAATTTATCGGGCGCAACAAAACACTGGATCGTCCGGCAGCATTAACCGGTGACGCGGAATTGTCGAAAAAACTCGGCGCCGGAATGGACCCGTGTGGAGTATTGCAAACAGATGTTGAGTTGCGGCCAAACGAACGGACGGAAATTGTTTTTTTCCTTGGAGAAGTCGCTACCAAAACGGAAGCAAGGATTCTGATAACGCGCTATAGAACAATCGACCTCGATGAAGTATTCCGTGCCGTCATCAAATCGTGGGACGAAGTGTTTGATGTTGTGAAAGTGAAAACTCCCGACCGCTCATTCGACATTCTCGTCAACCACTGGGCTTTGTACCAGACACTGGCATGTCGTGTATGGGCCCGCTCTGCGTTTTACCAATCGAGCGGCGCCTACGGCTTCCGTGATCAGATACAGGATACAATGGCGCTCGCTCTCGTGAAACCTGATCTCACGCGGGCTCACTTGTTGCGTGCCGCTTCGCGGCAATTTGTTGATGGGGATTTTCAACACTGGTGGTTGCCGCCGTTGGGACAAGGAGTCCGCACACAAATTTCCGACGACAAGGTATGGCTTCCTTATGCCGTCACACACTATCTGAAGATTACAAACGACACGCCGGTGCTGGATGAAAAAGTGTTGTATATCGAAGGCCCTCACCTTCGTCCGGGCGAGCACGATGCATTTTTCCAGCCGATGATATCCGAAGAGGCAGCCACTCTCTATGAACACTGCGCGCTCGCACTCGACCGCAGCCTTGGACGTGGATCGCACGGACTGCCGTTAATAGGAACCGGTGATTGGAATGATGGAATGAACCGCGTCGGCGAAGGCGGAAAAGGCGAAAGCGTTTGGCTGGCGTGGTTCCTTTACACAACACTGTCAGCATTCACCCCGATTGCAAAATCACGGGGCGATGATGCGAGGGCAATTGCATGGGAAAAGCACATGGGTGCATTACAGGAGTCTTTGGAAAGGGAAGCGTGGGACGGCCAATGGTATCGCCGCGCGTATTATGATGATGGAACTCCGCTCGGTTCTTCGACGAGCGATGAATGTTGGATCGACTCCATTGCTCAATCGTGGGCGGTAATTTCCGGCGCTGCAAAAATCGAACGCCAGACAAAAGCGATGGAGTCAGTAGAGGAACTACTTGTCCGCCGTGATGAGAAAATCATCCAACTCTTCACGCCTCCGTTCGACGAAACCCAGCTCGATCCCGGTTATATCAAAGGCTATCCGCCCGGCATACGCGAGAATGGTGGACAGTATACACACGCCGCCATCTGGACTGTGATTGCATTCGCTCTGTTAGGAGATGGTGATAAAGCATCCGAACTGTATTCAATGCTCAATCCTATTACCCACTCAAACACGCGGGCGGCAATTCGAAAATATAAAGTTGAGCCCTATGTCGTCGCTGCCGATGTATACAGCCAGCCGCCGCATGTGGGCCGTGGCGGATGGACGTGGTATACGGGCTCCGCCGGATGGATGTACCGCGCAGGCCTTGAGTGGATTTTAGGATTTAGAGTACGCGGAACGAGCCTTATCATCGATCCGTGTATTCCAAAAAAGTGGGCGGGATTTGAAATCGTGTTCCGTTACAAATCAGCACGCTATGAAATAGCTATCATGAATCCCGGGTATGTGAATCGCGGAGTGAGCTGTGTGGAACTTGACGGGACGGTGCTGAAGTCGACTGACATTCCTCTCGCTGACGATGGCGCGACGCATCGCGTGCGTGTTACACTGGGAAATGTAAACTAAAAAGTCCCGACAACCTGATTACCGGGACTCTCTACGAAAACTAATTCCTCTTCTATTGATCTCCGCAGCAGTTGGATCGCCGCCTTCTGTACTTTTCATGACAGTTTCTTTCATCGAGCAGACATGCCCCATCCGGCTTGGGTCCCCTTCTTAATGAGTGAACTTGTTTGGCGTTTTTTCTAACTGCCACTTGACTTTGTCGAAGAATCGTCTAGCTTGCATCCCACTTCAATCTCTCTTCTTTGTTCGTGGGATTGAGGCACACCTCCGGCAGGCTCTCATTTCCAGACCGGCAATTCGTTACTCATCTTTACTTCCCGGAAAAAGATTGGTCATCCAATCCCTTCACCAAAACCCACACACTCACTCACCATATGGAGGTTCCATGAAAACTCTTCTCGCTTCACTTGTTGTGCTGTTGCTGATCACCGCGTTCCCGGCGGCAGCACAAGATAACAAGGAATGCCTGGTCACGATCTACAACGTGTCCGCAGGCAAGCACCTGGAGTTCCTGAAATGGATGGCAGAATCTGATGCCGTCACAAAGGAGGCGGGCGCACCCGCAACACAATGGTACGTTCATCATGACGGGGCAGGCTGGGACTACATCAGCATTGCACAAGTGGGAAGTCCCACACAACAAGAAGCTAATGACAAAAAGGTTGAAGAACTCCGGAAGAAGAAAGGTCTGCCCACAGGTATGGCAGCATCGCTCAGGTTCCGCCAGTACATTGGCAACCATTCGGACACGTTCGCAGGCGGTCCATATTCTTCAGATGATCTCCTGAAGATGGCCGAAGGCAAGTGACAACAATTCATCATTCGCATTTCATAAAGGAGTAACTCATGAAACGAATCCTGTTTTTTGCAATTACAGCAGTCTGTATTTTGACAGCATCGCCTACGTTCGCGCAAGAGAATTATACGGAAGGGAACGTCCGCGAGGTGAACTTCTACAGAACGAAACAAGGAAAGTTCGATGAATACATGAAGTACCTAAGGGCAAATTTCCTTCCGCAGCAGGAGGAAGCAAAGAAGCAGGGGATGATCGTTGGCTATCAGGTGATGATAAAGACGCCGGCAACCGCCGACGATTGGGATGTCGCGATTGTTACTCTCCACAAGAGTTATGGGGCAGCACTCGATTACAATCAGAGCGACGAAGATAAGATGAAAGCCATCGTATCTAAGCATTTCAAGACCATGGATGAACAGAAGCAGCGTGAAATGACCGCGAAACGTTTTGACATGAGGGATTTCAAGGGAACGAGCTACCTCCGTGAGGTTACGCTGAAACCGATGCAGTGACGGGTTGAAAAGAAAGATATTGCTCCCTCTTCCGACGAACTGTCGGGGGAGGGAGTTTTCGTTTATGGCAAACTGTGTCGCGTTGATGTCTTTTCTGGGCAGAAACTCATTACCAAAACATAATTAGGAACTGAGGAGGGATTTGAGCATCATATCAGTGTCAAAGTACACCGCTTGTGTAGTCCTGCTGATGAATCGTACGAGTCCTAACAAGGTCGCAACGCCATCATTCAGAAATTAGCTCGTTGGCGTACACCTTGTCCGGCGGTTTGAGCCGGGTGTTACAAATACACGAAAGGACGCGTTCCATGGAAAAAGGAACAGTCAAATGGTTCAATGCAGCAAAAGGTTTTGGTTTCATCTCACGCACAGGCGGCGAAGATATTTTCGTCCACTTTAATGCGATCACGGCAAGCGGCTACAAGAGCTTGAATGAGGGCGACAACGTAGAGTTCGAAGTCGAGAAGGGCCCAAAAGGCCTCAACGCAACGAACGTCTCAATCGTCCAGTAAAATCAGAGACATGCTGTAACACAAAACCCTGCTCACAAGGCAGGGTTTTTGTGTTTTAGATGGAGGAAAGACTATCTCTATCTCATCAGCACAAGCTTCTTCGTATCCACTAAGCCGTTCGCCTGAAGCCGGTACAGATAAACTCCGCTTGATAAACCAGTCGCATCGAATCTCATTTCATAACTGCCCGGCTGCATGTTCTCACTCAACAGTGTTCTCACTACCCTTCCCAACAAATCGTAGACCTTCAACGTTACAAAACTGACTTCGGAAATCTGATACTTGATTTGTGTAGTCGGGTTGAATGGGTTGGGGTAATTCTGGAACAACTCGAAATGTAGAGGAACCGAGTTTTCAGAAACACCCGTTACAACGTCAACCGAAATTGGATCGGAACAATGAGCTTCTCCATTGAGGTCGACCTGCTTCAGTCTGTACATCCACGTGCCGCCGCCCGGCGTGATATCCGTGAACGCATTCAATTGGGGACGAGGCGGGATTTACGCTCCATTCAAAAACAATCTATCTCAACAGGATCAGCTTTTTTGTTTGCGCGAAAGCGCCGGCCTGAAGTCTGTAGATATATATTCCACTCGCCAGTCCAGCCGCATCGAAAGTTCTCTCATAGTTTCCCGGCTGAAGATTTCCATTCACCAGCGTTTGCAATTCTTTTCCTAATATGTCAAACACTTTGAGTGTGACAAAACCGGAATTTGGTATTTGAAATTTGATTGTCGTGCTAGGGTTGAACGGGTTGGGATAGTTCTGGCTAAGCCTGTATCCGCCAGGAGTCAGAGACTCATTGTAAGAAACCGTGGTAGGGCCACTGTTCTTGCCTTTCATGAATATCAATGTTCTCGCAAACCCGCTCGGGGGAACGCTCCCCACTGCTACAAGATCCCCTTTGCCGTCATTATCAAAATCGGCAAAGAAAGGCGATGAGAC
>JBBRUI010000325.1:0-4971 GCA_038247945.1 Bacteroidota bacterium
AGCTCACTGTCGAAGTCATGGACCAAGTAGTCAAAAAGACCAAAGATATTATTGGTGTTTCTGCCAGGGTACATGCAAAGTTTGAGCAGATCCATCCATTCAGTGACGGTAATGGTCGTATTGGCCGCTTGCTCATGAACGCGATGCTTCTCAAGGAAAATATTGCCCCGGCTATTATCCGTCAGGAGCAGAAGCAACTTTACTATGCCTATTTATATAAGGCTCAAACCAAGGATGACAGCAGTCAGCTTGAGGATTTCCTATGCGAAGCGGTGATGGATGGGTTTACTATTTTGGAGAGGGTCGATAAAAGGTAATTGTATGAGTAGTGCATTTATTGATATTTGTTTACCCATAGTACAATACGCCTAACTATTGATTTGAAACGCGAGCGTAATTAGCGTACAAGCCTATACAGAGCCGTATTGTAGAGGTGCGCCCTATAAATACTTGACATATATACTGGAGTATGTTAAGATACTAGTGTAATAGTCAGACAGATTTTACAGCCACATATAAGGATTTTCTTAGAGGAGAGTCCAAAACCAGAGCAATCTGGCCGTATCACAAGCAAAGGCGATTGATACATCTCTTCTCTATGAATGAAGAAATGTATGAGTCGCTTTTTTAGGTTTTATTACAATCAATAGAGTTCGTAGGGACACGGCTGAAGAATGAGAACTAACTATTCTCACTCACAGAAATGTCCTTGTGACCTGAAGTCCTACGAAGCCTTAGGCGAAGTAGGAAAGTGAAGGGAAAAGACAAGGATGGACATTTACAACAAAATAGCGAAGTAAAGTTTGATAGTGTGTTTTTGACACGCTATCGGATGGGAAAACGCAGAACAACAGTTTGTGTAAACAAACGACTGCAATGTTATTCCTCTTCGCCTCACTATATTTGATAGCGTAAAAAACTTAATGATTGGTGGGGTAAGAGGGGTCGCAAGATTCCTAGTCGTACTCTTATGAGTGCGCGGGTCTATCGAAAAGAGACCTATTTCAACCTAACGGATTACTCCGTACGGGACTTCTCGACGTATAGCCTCACGTTACGAGCTTGAAAGGATAGTTGTGAAAAATAGTACCAACATTAGCGGAATTGTCAGTCGTTGCGGTTTCGGTGATGGAGACTGGTTCAGTCGCGATAACTACGCGGCTCTCGGAGTCAGGATCGGGGAAGCGCTCTTGAAGCGCAACCCGAAATCCACATTCTCGGTTGTGCAGGTAAGTACATCGCACAACCCCATACGTCTTCATGAGACGTTTGCGGGTCAGGAGATCGACCTCGACTTGTCGGGGTTGGTGAGCCTTCGCGGGCTAAAGCCCCTTTTGTGGTCATCACCCACTTTCACGTGGGAGTGGGCAGATGATGCCCCTACTGGCGGAGGGTACGGAGACTTCGTTGAAGTCGTCAATTATGACGGATTCGAAGGGGTAATCTTCGAAGTCGTCGGCGGGTTCGTAACCTTCCGACGTGATCTCCACGGCCTGAAGAGGCCGAAAATTCACCCCGACTGCCCGTATTGCGGGCAAATCGGTGGAGTCAGTCAGTATGACTCCATTTGCGGCGAACACGGACCCGCCATCGGGTACGCGTCCGAGGACGGGCTGAAATTCACGCCCGCCCAGTAGTTCTTCGGTTAACGGTTAGGTTATGGGGAGAGAGCGTTCAATCCGTTCTCTCCCTCTGTTCTCCGCCGCAGGCGGACTGATGAGTCTTCCGAATTTCGGCAAGACGAAAACAGAAAATAAGGTACCGAGTGTAGTTTTCTGCGGCTTTATCGGCCACAGGAAACTGCATTCATTTACGAATGTAGTTGGCCAATCTGTTGGCCATTTAATAAAGTTTCTGAGTATCGATTCGCCGAAAGGCAATACGATTTATTAATCGATTCTCAAAAATAAACAGACGGCTTGTGACGCCGATCAAGGCACATAGTGAAGGGTTAGTAATATGAAATTCAGCTACTTCCAATTGGATCCTCGCCCCCAAGGCGCGGAGCAAAACGGACAAATCCTCAACGACTTCAATGTTGTTGGGGTCGAAGTCACGATTCCTGCTCTGGCGAGTCGGTGTCTGGTCAATCTCGACCACCATGGGGTGGCCGACACGGCGGAAACGCCGAGTGCTTGTGAACAGGCACTGGACTGGAAAGGGGTCGCCGATGAGGCGATCAATTTCACCAAGCCGAGTTGCCTGGTGACGATTCGGCCTGATGCCGATAGCGTCACGACCATGGCCGTGCTTCATAACCGGTCGTTTGACCGACAGGTGGACTGCGACCTTGTCGCGGCTGTTGGACGGTTTGACCGCCTTGGGCCTTCGGCTGGAAAGCCTGAGGCACGAGTGACGGCTATTGCCCGAAAGGCTTGCGACTTCAAAGTCGCCCTGGCCGATCGGGTGCAGTGGATCGCTGACTTGTTGGCAGGTGCCGACAAGACAGTGGAAATCGCCGAGCTGAACTCGGCACACGATAGCGAGTTGGAAGCGGCCCGTAAGGCTTCGGAGCTCACACTCCACGCCAATGGTCGAATCGCGTGCGTGATTTCCACGCATCGTTTTGGAACCACTTTGGGGTACGAGAGTGCCTCGGTGGTGGTTGCCCAGAACCATTCGATGCTTGTGGATCCGAAGGACCCGTCGAAGGGTGTGTACAACAAGTACACGGTCTGCCGTTATGACAGCCACACTCCATGTGACTTACCTGCGGCTCTAAAAGAGCTTCAGGCTCTGGAAGCGGGTTGGGGTGGCAGGGGCGACATTTTCGGTTCGCCCCAAGGAGTCAGTTCCACCTTGTCGGTGGAACAAGTTATTGGAGTGGTTTCCCGCCATCTCAAGTAGTTTCATCGTGTGCTCGGGAAGCATGCCACAGACCGCAATCTGTGATCAGTTAGTTATAGGTGAACGATGCGGCGTTCACCTCTCTGTTCAGCTCATGAATTATTCGTGAGCTGATAGAGATCTATAGATTTTGTATTCATCAACTTGTTTCTATTACTAAATGGAAGTAAGTTGATGAATACAAATCAAAATACCGGTTCTGCCATCGGAAATCAATTGGCAGAAAAGTACGGGAAGGCGGCTGACGAGTTGTCGGTGAGGATCTCCCGTCTCGAGGTGGTGTCACAAGACACTGCCTATCGGGAGGGCTTCAATCTTGAAGCCCTCCGTCGTGCCGAGAATGCCGCCAAGGAAGATAAGGTCTTTCTTGGTGGCTATGCCAAGGGCGTTCTCGTCCTCGGCATTTCGGCCCTCGGCCATGAAAAGGCCGAGAAGTTCATCGCCGCTTGCGGCGGTTGGAAATCTCACGCCAACCGAGTACTTGAACTCCTTGACGGAGAGAAAGGAGAAATCCGCATGAACAAGGCTCGTTCGTGCTGGGTCATTGACTTAGCATCGCCACGGAGCGAGATAATGTTCACGTGGACAAGTGGTCCGCGTGAAAGGCGCCTTGTTGGGCCTCGGCTCAACACCACCAATGGTGGCGCTCATTGGTGTGGCCTTATTTCATCCAGCGTAATTGCTGGACAAGAAACGGAAAATCCCGCCTCAGCGGAGTTTGTCCGAAAGGCGATGTCGTGCTGGAGTGAGCATGGAATGACACCTCGGCAATGGGCTTCAGTTGAGTCAAAAAGGCAAAACGCTGGACTAGAACGTCATGCGGAAATCGTTCGTGCGGCCATTGATGCAGGAAAGCTTGATGGTATGGTGGTTTGTGAAGGTTTGGGGCATAGCCTCGACCTTAACACAAATTACATCTCTATTGCAGAAGAGATAGCTGGGACTTCTGGTCCAGTACCACTGGATCTAGCTGACCAGATTCACGCCATGTTTGTCGTCAAACGGCGGGTCGAAGAAGAAGCTCGTTTTATGGCAGAGCTTGAGTCAGAACAGGCGCTACTTGCCGCGGAAAAGGCCAAATCTGAGGCTGAGGCTGAGCGTCTAGCTGAAGTCGCGGTCGCTTGCCAAAGTGCAGGAGTTTCTCCTGAGCAGTGGCAGGCAATGACGCCGAAACAGCAACGGTTGGCGATACACCGCGTTCGTCTTGCCGGAAAAATATAGGTTGAAATTGTACCTTCAAAATTTTACTCGACCGCAGAGTGGGGCGGTAAATAGGGAAGGCGACTCCCTAATCCAGTCGGATAAATGGTCGCAGGGTTACAGGGAAAATCTTCACAAGATTTTCCCACTTCAATGAATTCATAACAGAGGGTTGTGAGTTCATAGAGTTACGAGTTTGAGACATTCGAGAGTCCCCATGGGGCTATGGGTATGGTACGGAATCAGATACGGAAGTAGTGTGAGTAAGATTGCAAAATCTCTCTCCTCTAAACACAACTTCTTGATTTGTTGCCATATTCATATCCTTAGCCTCATGGGGATTTTTTGATATAGCGGTCATGTCAGATACGGGCATTTGAAATACAGTCTTTTTTAGCGTACTCTATTACTACTTACATGCCCGACGCTGTCCCCGAAAATGTGCAAAAACAAGCCAAGTCTCCTCATGCCGAGCGTGAAGAGAAGATTCTGGCCTTCTGGAAAGAGAAGGGGATTTTTGAAAAGACACTGAACAAGTGGCCAGAGGGGAAAGCGCCAAAAGGGGAGTTTGTCTTCTACGAGGGACCACCTACCGCAAACGGTCGTCCGGGCATTCATCACCTTGTAGCGCGTGCTTTCAAAGATGCCCTACCTCGTTACAAAACTATGCAGGGTTTTCATGTGCGTAGAAAAGGCGGATGGGATACTCATGGTTTGCCCGTCGAACTTCAGGTAGAAAAAGAGCTTGGCCTCAAGTCAAAAAAAGAGATCGATACATACGGTATCGCTGCATTCAATGAAAAATGCAAAGAGAGTGTCTGGAAATATGTCCACGAATGGGAAGATTTTACCAACCGTATCGGCTACTGGGTGGACCTCAAGGATCCATATATTACTTATAAGCCACACTATATAGAGTCGGTC
>JBBRUI010000326.1:0-4963 GCA_038247945.1 Bacteroidota bacterium
CGTTGTGGACGTTTCAGAATCCCCGCAGCGATGGAACATATTCCCTGACGGGTACACAACTCTCGATTAACGTGCCGGCGGGTTCGTCGCATGACGTGTGGGAAGGCGGTAATTACGCCCCGCGCGTCATGCAGTCGGTCAACAATCCCGGCAGTTTTGAATTGCGCGTAAAGTTTGATGCTTTAATGACTCAGGGATACCAGACCGAAGGACTTCAGATATGGGAAGACTCCTTAAACTTCCTGCGCCTTGAATTCTACTACGATGGTGTTAGCTTTAACCGTCTCGCCTGGAGTTTCGTCAACGGAACTCATCAGGATGTTGGCACTGCCGGACTTGGGATCGCTCCTGTTGCGCCCATATACATGATGATAAAACGGCAGGGTAATGTGTGGACTCAATCGTGGTCGACAAATGGAATTGACTATACGCTCGGAACTTCATTTAATCGCCCAATGAACATAAAACAAATCGGCCTCTATGCAGGCAATGCGGGGTTCCCGGAATCGACTGCGCCGGCGTTTACAGGTTTGTTTGACTACATCATTGCCACTGCAACTCTGCCCGTGCAGCTTGCACGCTTCGCTGCGGTTGTTACATCCAACAATAGCGTGCGATTAAGCTGGACAACGTTGACCGAAACAAACAACTACGGCTTCGAAATCCAAAAATCGCAAAATAACCTTACCGGATTCGAAACACTTCCGAACAGTTTCGTTCCCGGACACGGCACGACGATTACTCCGCATGATTATGTCTGGATGGACACGCAGGCAAATCCGGGGAGATGGTACTACCGGCTCAAACAAACAGATCTGGATGGTTCCATACACTACTCAGAACCCGTACAAGTTGATATGCTTACAAGCGTCGGAAATTCAGCGCCGAGAGTATTCAGCTTGTCACAAAACTATCCCAATCCATTTAATCCATCAACGGAAATTAGATTCTCTGTTGCAAGTACAGCCCGTGCGACGTTGGAAGTCTATAACGTATTGGGTCAAAAGATGGCGACATTGTTCGATGATGTTGCAGAAGCCGGACAATATTACAAAGTGAGATTGAACGCTTCTACCTTTGCAAGCGGGATGTACTTTTACCGATTGCAGTCGGAAAAAAATTCCGACTTGAAGAAACTTATTTTGTTGAAGTAAGCCGATAGATTTATGGTAAGCGAGGTAATCCCGACGCTCTTTGTCGGGATACCGATTGCAGAGCGGAAAGAAGAGCGAGTTGTCCGAAGGACTCCTTCGGAGAAAAAGCTGATGCTCATTAAGTAAGCTGATCTCAAGAACGGGCGAACCAGCGTTCCGTATGCCACAAAGGCGAGTTTCCGCAAGGGAGCTCGCCTTTATCTTTTGCACAATAATCGTTGACAATACGTGGCATCTTCAGCATATTATAAGTGTCGGATTCGCATACTGAATGACGCTCGCACGTGCCGTTGAGAAGCAGAGCCGCTTTCCATGCATAACTTTCCATCAGGAGAAATTTCATTGGTCGTTGCCGTTAAGCTGTTCACCCTTCCGCGGTGCAGTACGCCGTCGAACATCTTGATGCACCGCGTTCACAACGAGCATCCTAATCAAAATCAATCATTCATTCCAACAAGGAGTAACACATGACCCCCAAGGTAACAGCTTATGTTCTTTCGTTCTTTTTCCTTCTCGCTTCTGCGTTTGCGGGAGATGGGAATTCGAAGAATCGTCAGAGCAACTCAAATCTGCAGCCTGTCTATGCGCGTGAATATATTCCCGCGCCCGAAGGCGGCATACCGAATAGTGAATTGCCCTCACCGATTCCGCAAAGACGCATGAATCCACTCGGCGCACCCATTGCGCCCGGCACATACAACGTTGGCGTAAGCCAAACGTATCCGACACTCTCTGCCGCCGTGACGGCGTTACAACTTGATGGCGTAGCAGGCGGCGGCACTGTGATTTTCCAATTCATGGACGCGGCATACGCCGACACAGGCCAGACAATTGGCGGCTACTTCAATCAAAGCGCTGCGAATCCCGTAATCTTCAGACCGGCGTCAGGAGTTACGACAACAATTACTTTTACCGGTGGTTCAACTGCATCAAATTCATTCGCTGTGCGGATGGATAGCGCCTCCGGTGTAACGTGGGACGGCTCAAACTCCGGCGGCTTAGATCGCAGCTTGACAATTGTCTGCGACACGACAGGAACACCGACAAGCAGGAACGGATTCTTGATCAGAAAAGGAAGCAATAACCTAACATTCAAGAATGTCATCGTCAAGGGAAGTCGCCGCGCGGCAAGTAACGGGTTCGATATCTTCCGAATGGACAACCAAACATTCGCCGCTTCGGGCGGGCAGCATGATATTCTAGTGGACAACTGCGAGTTCAAGGAAGGGCTTGGCGGCATCTTTGCTCGCGGCGCAAGCGGCGCAGTGCTCGACTACAGTCTTACATTCACAAATAACCTTCTTGGCGGTGGCGCAGCGGCAAGTAATCTTACACATCTTGCGGGAACAGGTGTTACTCTCGAAGGAAACTCCAACGTGCTTGTCAGTGGAAATGATATTTACGGAATTAAGGTTGCCGGCAACCCGCAAGGCATACGAGTGCAGGGAGCTAACGCTGGCGTGACGGTAACGAAAAACAAGATCCACAATCTAGTTTCATTGGCATCAGCCTCGGCATTTCGACCCATTTGTATTCTAATCGGCAACATTATTGCAACGGGTCCTGCAGTTAAAACAACTGCTTTCATTGCAAACAATATGATTTACGACATCCACAACTTTAGCACTCCAATCAGCACAAGTCGCGCTATTGATGGAGTGATTTACAATCCAACAGGTCCGCCAAATACCCCAAACGGCAATGGCAGTTCAGTTCAGTATGTCAATAACACGTTTGACTTGAACATGCTGGCAGGCGAAGCAACCACCGGAACAAGCTTCCTGTTCGATGGAAATTTTGCGGGGAGCAATACAACAGTTGGACAGGCCGATTCAATTGTGTTTCTGAACAATATCGCAGCGAACCGCCGAGCAACCGTCTCAGGCGCTCGAATGTATCTGTGGTTCGGCGAAGCAGCGGCAGGCAACCTCGCCGTGCAAGCTGATCACAATGATTTTTACTACACGGTTACCCCGTTCGCGCAGATTCCAACTCCGTGGCCAAATGGGACTACAAATATTTTTGTGTACTCGCGTGAAGAGTATCGGGATTCTACACGCATGGATTCAGCAAGCGTGTACGGAGATCCTCGATTTGTCAGCACCACTGATGTTCACTTAAACACTGCCGCCGGTTCATTCTCACCTGCGGATATGCTGGCAATACCTTACGCAGGAGTTACAACAGATATTGACGGTCAAGCACGCAACGTATCTACGCCTGATGCAGGCGCGGATGAATATACGCCGACTCCATTGTTCTCGATCAACGGTGATCTCTCGAAGTCACAATATTTCACGATCGCGACAAAGCAAAACAGCAATTCAGGCTTCGGACCCAATATCGATATCTCCAAGATTGTCGTCTATGCCGACAACCCGAACGGACAACTGTATGTCGGCGTTGCGGGCAAGATGGACAACGGAAGCAACAACGGCATCGGACTGTGGCTTGGCGTTACACCCGATAGCGGCAGAGCCCCCGGATTGCCGCTCGGCGGAAGCCCCGGCGGACATTACATGGGCGGCAATGGCGGGGCGAATCCGAATTTCAAAGCCGACTTCAACGTTGACTATATGCTCGCAGTAAATCCCGGCTCGTCATCGACGAATGCCTACATTGACGCAGTGCAGTTGGTCGGCGGACGCTTTTCTTCGTATTTGGGAAATCCCGGACAAAGCGGAGGATCGACCTTGGGACCGAACAGCATCACCGATGTGTTCCCGAAGAACTCAATCGAGTCTGCGTTCAACAACGATGGCGTGGCAAATCACGGTTGGGAGATGAGGATTCCGTTCGAGAATATCGGAGTCACCTCACTCGATTCGGTCGAGGCGTTTGCAGTCATCGTCAGCAGCAGTGCATTCTTTTCCGACGTGACGGTGCCGGGAAATATCCCTCCATCCATTTTGGACGCCAACCCGGGATTCGATGCAGACTTCAGCACGTTGGCTGGCGGGCCGTATCATTCAAACCAGCTTTTGATCTTGCCGATAACTCTCTCTTCGTTCACTGGTCATGTCATTCAAAACGGTGGTGCAATCCAACTGGATTGGACAACGATTAGTGAAGTGAACAACTACGGTTTCTTTGTACAACGCAAGCGGACGTCCGAAACAGAATTTCTTACGGTGCCGAACAGTTTCGTCGCAGGCCATGGGACAACAAACACTCCGCATTCCTATCGCTTCATCGACAATAGTGTTTCAGGCGGAACATGGAATTACCGTTTGAAGCAACAAGATTTGGATGGAACGATTCACTACACAGAACCGATCCAGGTCAATGTGCTAACGGGCGTCGGGGAAGTGGTGCCGCATGAATTTGCCTTGTTGCAAAATTATCCCAACCCATTCAACCCATCAACCGACATAAAATTTTCTGTCGCGAACACTGCGCACGCAACACTTGAAGTCTACAATATGCTCGGGCAGAAAGTAATGACAATGTTTGATGGTGTCGCCGAAGCCGGGCAGTACTACACACTCAGACTTAACGCATCGGCACTAGCAAGCGGCACATACTTCTACAAGCTTGAAAGCGGAGCGAGCAACAATATCAAAAAGCTGATGCTCATTAAGTAAGGCTATGATCGTGCATCAACCCCGACGCGTTCTGTCGGGGCTTCTTCTGCTGAAGTAAAGACTCTTTCGTTAGATGAACGCCCGGCCGCTGAAAAGTGGCCGGGCTTTTTTTTGTCCGGGTTGTTTTTACCTCTCTCCTTTCGTGCGGCACACAAGGGTATCGAGGCGATGATTGTTATCACTACACTTGCCTTGTGAATGTGCGATTTTATTCCACGCAATATC
>JBBRUI010000327.1:0-4963 GCA_038247945.1 Bacteroidota bacterium
CGCGGCAAGGCAGTCTCGCTCCCTTCCGCGGAAGTAATCGCTCAGATCAGGAAAATCGAGGCAGCCGGCTGGGCAGAAGTAATCCTATCGGGCGTGAATCTTTCGCAATACCGGTCCGAAAATGTCGATTTTGCCGATCTTATGCACCAAATTCTTACAAACACTGACAAAATAGCTATCCGGGTCTCGAGCCTGTATCCCGAACGGGTCGACGAAGCGATACTCCCGATGCTTGCCAATCAGCGCGTCCGTCCCCATTTTCACTTATCGGTGCAGTCGGGCAGCAACCGGATTCTCGCTCTGATGAGGCGGCCCTATACTGCCGAAACCGTCTACCGGGCAGCGGAACGACTCCGCTCGGTCAAGGAAAATCCATTCCTCGCCTGCGATATCATCACCGGTTTTCCCGGAGAAACGGATGAAGACTTCGAAAAAACCTTCATGCTCTGCTCGGATATCGGTTTTGCCTGGATTCACGCCTTTCCCTACTCGCCCCGCCCCGGTACCGAAGCCGCGCTCTTCAAGCCGCATGTTCCCGAGCGCATCGCCGGCGAACGGGTAGCCCGGCTTTCAGCCCTTGCCGAACAAAACCACAGGCGATATGCAGATTACTGGACAGGCCGAGAATTGACCGCCATCGTCGAACAAAGACCCACAGGCGGAACGGGTCGAATTCTTACCGAAAACTATCTATCCCTGGAAATTGATCCTATCGATTCGGCTCGAGGCTCGCAAATCCGCATCAAAGTGAAAGGAAACGGTAAGGGTCAAATTGTAATTTAGCACTCAAAGGATTATACTCTGTACCAAGAGGTACCCTATGAACCGCAAGATTGCATCAACCATTATAATAAGTATACTTTTAACAATACTACTTTCCTCCTGCAACGCGCTGCTCAATCCGTCAAGCTTCTTCTCCGCGCTCGACAAGCCGGATACCGGAGCCCTCTCGAAAATGACCGGAACCAAGTTGCTCGACGCCCTAGCCGACCAGCATGGATCAAAAACCTTCTATGAAGAACTTTCGGATTCAGAAGCTGGCCGGATAGACGCCGAACTCGAACGTCTCCAGCAAAGCGGGGACGAATCGGTGAGAAGCAAAGCCGCTCTTGCCCAAGTCGAACTGACCGTTATGACCAATCCGGTTGTCCGTGACACCATCAACAGCATCGCCGACCTCCTCATCCCGGACGATCATGTCGTCATGGATACCGCCGCGATTGTCGGAAAACTCACCACCGCCCTCGATCCGATTAAGAACGATCCCGCAGCCCTCGCCGAATTCCTCCGCGACATGAGCAAAATCAGTGAATCCTACGGGAAGGTATCCACCGGTACCGTTGGCCCCGGCGATATGCAAACTTTCATGGTAGCCGCAGTATTCGCAACGATTGTGGATGTGTATCCGGGAGATATGGATACAGCAACTGTTGCGTTGAGCGCTTTTTTAGTTAACCCGAACGCCCCACTCGAATTAACGTTATTACCAGTAAGTGTTGATGTACAAGCGTTCCAAGCTAAAATCACCGGCGCAGCAGGCAAAGTTTTGACTTTGACAACCCTCGCTCATCTTGCTGGTCTTGAAACCCTTGCAGACACCATCACCGACGCCCTCACCGGCAAATAAGGAGACACGCATGAAACGGATATTGCTTGCATTGATTGTCGCGCTCGTTGCGTTGTCGGGACTTAATGCCGAAAAAAAGGAAATCGATTCTTTCAGGATAGTGACACCGCGAACCACCGGTATGGGAAATGCCTATATCTCGATGGCTAAAGGCTTCGAGACGCTGTGGACCAATCCTGCTGGTTTCGATACCCAAAAAAAAGAATTGAACATTCTTGCCTTGAACGCTTCAGTGCTCGGCAACTATACTGAACTGACCGCACTCGGCACCATCGATTCTTCAAATATTTCGGGACTGCTCAATACCCTTGAACCGGTACTGATAGGAAGCGGCGCGGGTGCGAATGTGGGAGCCGGCATCTCCTGGGTCGGAAAACGGGTCGGAATCGGGATTTACGACAGTTTTAATACATACCTGCAAGGAGAGCCCTTCCCTTCCGGTGTCGAAGGCTTCGTGGACAATACAGTTTCGTTAATGGGCGGCTATGCGCATCCCTTCCATCTGACCGATTCCATCACACTGAGCGCTGGACTCGTATTACGGCCTTCCCTCAAATGGCGGCTCGAAATTGATGGCAAACTGATAAGCGACGCCTTGGACAAGAACTTTGACGCGCAGTCCTATTTCAACGAAAAAGCCTCGGAACCTTCCTTTGGGGTTCCCGTCGATATCGGTGCCCGCGCTGTTTTTGCCCACGGACTATCCGCCGCGCTCACGGTCAGGGACATTTACGCGACATACGCAGGCGGCAGTGCCACGTACGATTACTATACTCCCTGGAGCGTCAATGCGGGGGGAGCCTGGAATCCGGATATGAAAGGCCTGAAATGGCTCATTGATCCGACCATCGCGGTTGAATTTTCTAATCTGAACAAAGTGATTGCCGGTGATGCCGGTATCTGGAAGGAACTCCACATCGGTCTCGAGCTCGTTACCCTCAAGAAAGTACTGACCGTCTGGGCGGGACTTGATGGCGGATACCCGGCAGTCGGAACGAGCCTCGATCTCTTCATCCTTGACCTTTCGATCGCCTATGGCACCACCGAATACGGCCGCTACCTCGGCGACCGACCGGTTTCAAATTTAACGATTGAGGTTTCTTTCCGTATCGATTAAACTTGTATCTCTGACGGAGGCTGCACATGAAACATTTATATAGAATAATCGGTCTTATCGCCCTGTTTGCGGTTTTAACCGTATCATGCAGGCAACTCTATACCACCTCGTTCGGTACAGTCCTTGCCCGCGACGGCCTGAGCATCTCGGCCAATACCTCGATAAGCCAACTTCTCGACATCGCAAACAGCTCCGATGGCGCCAGCCCCGAAGCTGCAAAAGAACTCCTCGATGTGTTTGGGGGGAAATCCGAAGCGGATATTCTTGCACTTTTAATAGACGACAAGACGACAATACTGGATCTGGCTGGAGCAGCAGCAATCGATTTCACGACAATCAATGATACCTTTAGCGGCTACGATCCGGCCACATCGAATACTGATGCACTCATAGAAGCTGCCTTGGGTGCATTCGATACATCGGTGGATCTGACAGCGATCCTGTACATACTTGACGATCCTGCAACGATTGCATCAGCACCAATCGAATCAATTGTTTTTGCTTCGGCAGTAGTACTGGCCGATCTTGCTTCTGAACTCGGAACAACGGAATTGATGGGATACATGGGCGGCGATCCTACTGGGGCATTATCTCCAGAACAACAAGCGACAATTACTTTGATTAAAAATCTTGCACTCGTACTTGAAGCACGTCCAGATGCCGGAGACGCCAATCTTGGCGGTTTCAATCTTATCGATCTCTTGAAAGGTACCCCATGAGCCTTAACACAGCCCACCCCAAATCCCGGCTCGTTTCGGGAATCTTTTTCTTCCTGCTTTTGCAATCTTTCGTTCTCCTTTCGGCTCAGGCTTTCAAATTCGAGCCGATACGCCCGGTGATCGTTTCCGGGCGTACGGCGGGGTATGGCGGGGCGTACAGCGCGATCGAGGCGGGGTTTGATACATTGACGACAAACCCGGCGGCGCTCGCGTATGTGGACAAGGAATGGGCGGTGGCCCGGCTTGCTGCCAATGTAGCGGGACCGCTTTTCGACCTGCCGGTCATAGTACAGTCTGACGACATGATATCGAGCATACTCGGCCTTGTCGGCGACAATAACGGCGTATACATCGGTTTGAACATGACAGGCCCGATTGCTTTCGGGAAGGTTGACCGCAATTTCGGCTTCGGCGTTTTTAACCGGACCATCGCTAGTGCAGACATACCCTCGATCAGCCGGGCAACCGTGCTAAGCGGGGAAGAAATCCTTCTTGTCGGTGGATATGGACTGAATGTATGGGAAAAGGGAAAACAGTCCATCGCAGTCGGCCTCCAGATGAAAGGCTTTTTCCAGACCTTTGTCTATGAATCGGGCACAGCCATCACCGTCCTTAACACCTTCATGAATATGGATATTAATGGAATCCCGACTGTCCTTTCAACCGGCTTCGGCGTGGATGTCGGCGTACTATACCGCCTCGGCGACAATTTCAGCGCAGGCCTCACCTGCAAGGACCTCTACACACCCGTCTTTTCTACCCGCTATGAAAATATCGGTACATATATGATGGGAGAACCCGATGCGGATACCCTGTATGACCGCCTGGCACCCAATTTGACGGCCGGCGTCGCTTACACAATCCCCCTCCCGGACCGTTGGAACACCATTTCGGCCTGGAAAGTCATGTTCGATTACCGCAACGCACTCGACATCCTTAATCCTCTCTACCGCAATCCCGTGCTGAACTTTGCGGCCGGAACCGAGATCGTCCTTCTGGACGTAGTAAGCCTCCGCGCCGGAATCCGCGACACCTACCTGTCTTCGGGTCTGGGCCTCGACCTTACAGTCTGCCAAATCGATTTTGCCATGTACGGCACCGAAATGGGACTCGACCCCGGAAGACGCCCTCTTTTGAACATGGTCTTCTCGGTCGGATTTGTGTATTAATATTTCAGGCAGTAGCGTGTTGACAAAAATATCAAATTGATATACCTTGTTCCTCGTCGTCCTGTAACACGGGCCACTAGCTCAGTAGGTAGAGCAACGCCCTTTTAAGGCGTGGGTCGATGGTTCGAATCCATCGTGGCTCAGTAAAACAATAAAAGCGGAATCAGCAATGATTCCGCTTTTTGCTTTTAAATGCAATTTACACATATCAGCCGCGATGGATTCGAACCAGAATGGACGGCCCGAGCCGACGAGGGACCGGCGCATGGAGGCGCCGGAGGGCCGCCCCTCTGGGGCCGCCCCTCTGGGGCCGCCCCTCTGGGGCCGCCCC
>JBBRUI010000328.1:0-4833 GCA_038247945.1 Bacteroidota bacterium
CTCAATTGAATGGGATGGCACGAATAATCAGGGAATTGCCGTAACCAGCGGCGTGTATATCTACCGCATGGTTGCCGGAGAATTTACTGCCACGAAGAGAATGACGTTAATGAAGTAACCCTGAAGTTTTTTCAACAGGTTATCCAGGATGGGCAGAGTTGTATTCTGCCCATCTTTTTTTTACATAGGTGTAGCACTTCTCTCTCAGCAAGCTCTCAAATGGATCAGCGAACACAATTCGACACCCTGATTTCTGTTCTGCGCACATCCCCCGATGATACTCCATATTCCGGAATACTTCCAGCCGAAGACTGGAACGGCATTGTTGAGCTAAGCCTGCTGCACGGGGTGGCGCCTCTTCTACTGGCACGCTTGCGAGAAAGAAATCTGCAACAGTCTGTTCCCACAGAAATTCTGAAAAAACTGCAGTCAGCTACTCTTCATACGGGACTAAAAAACACAAAACTCTATCATGAACTCGGCAATGTTCTTAAGGGGTTCGTTCAAGAATCTATTCCCGTTATCGTACTCAAAGGCGCGCATCTTGCCGAGTTGGTTTACCCGAATATTGCCCTTCGGCCTATGGATGATGTTGATCTTCTTGTCAGAAAAAATGATCTCGAACGGGTGGAAAAGAAATTGCATGAGATTGGCTACGGTCATTTGACCGCCGATGCTGAACGAATGAAATCCACAACGCCTCACCATCTGACACCATTCAGGAAAAATGGGTGCAGTCCTGTTGAAGTTCATTGGACATTGCCTTCGATGGGATCATTTGAGAAGGACGCGGATGAGATCTGGGCCCGCGCTCATAGCGTTACAATCGGGGGGTGCGAGACTCGTGTGTTGTCGCCCGTAGATCTTTTGTTGCATGTCAGTATCCACGCGTCGCTGCATCACCGGTTTGGCCTCGGCCTGCGACCCCTGTGCGATGTAGCTGCAATTGCGAACCGCCACTACGATGGGTTGGATTGGGAAAAAATTCTGAAGTACGCCGGAGCGTGGAGGCTGAGAAGTGGAGTCTACCTGACTCTGCATCTGGCAAAAGAAATGGTAGGGGCGAGGATACCTGATCATGTCTTGCAAATGATGAGGCCTCCGGATTTCGACATCAGGTTGAATGAATGGGCAAAGGAACAAATCTTCACGCGCAACACTGAACTTGGTGATTCTTCAGCGATGTCACCGCGCCTTGCAGAATTTCTCGGGCCGGGTTCTTTGTCAAGCAAGATACAGCAGCTCTTTCGCCTTGCGTTCCCTTCGCGGGAGGACATGTCACGAACATTTGGAATTCCTCTCAACTCGAGTCGTTTAATTTTTTCATACCCGATTCATTGGAAAGATGTTCTCCTATTGCGCGGCGGTGTAGTGTGGCGACTCCTTTGCCGCGACAGAGAAACGATCGAGAAAGCGGAGATGTATCAGAAACTCGTGGATAAACCCAATGCTCGCAAGATCGCTTGAGACGCCGGCAATTTCGCATCGGGAGTTTATTTGTACAGGCTCGAAGCGGGGAGTTTTGTGGCGACGAAGAAACTTGTGTTGATGAGATAGTGTTGCTCTCCGACTGACGTATTATCCGAAGCCTCAATCGCGTGGGGCTTTGTGTTTTTTGCCTGATTGCATCTCTCTCATCCATCGGATATATTGCTACGCGATTCTTCAACAAATTTTCATTCGGTTACTCTCTTGACCTCAGACGTAAAGGTACACATCGCCCGCGTGGACGATTCAGCGCAGGACATTCCTCTTCCCAAATACGCGACCGACCATTCCGCCGGCATGGACATTTGCGCGGCGGTGGATGGCGAGTTCGTCCTGAAAGCAGGCGAAACTGCGCTGGTACCAAGTGGTTTTGCGATTGCGCTGCCCGAAGGATTTGAAGCGCAGGTGCGGCCCCGAAGCGGTCTTGCAATCAAGCATCAGGTCACCGTGCTCAACGCTCCCGGCACCATCGATGCCGACTATCGCGGCGAGGTGAAGGTGATTCTTACAAACTTCGGTAAGCAGGATTTTGTTATCGCCCGCGGTGAAAGGATTGCGCAATTGGTTATCGCACGATATTCAAGAGTTGAATGGCAGGAAACAAATTCGCTGGATGAGACTGCGCGAGGGGCCGGTGGTTTCGGACATACGGGACGATAAAACGATATCCGCACGAGCATGAATTCATTACAACCCCAATCCACGACCGAGCTTTTTGCCTGCGCTGTGGGCGCGTTGCTGGTCGCGGCCTTACTCTACACAGTGAACGCGATTCTCTCGCCGTTTGTTGTTGCGGGCGCCATACTGTTTCTTTTGTATCCGTTTCGTTCGTCGCTGCTTGCCCGCCGGTTGATGTGGTTATCCGCCATTCTCTTTGTTTGCTGGTTCTTTTACTCGCTGCTGGGTCTTCTCGTTCCGTTCATCATCGCATTTCTGTTCGCGTATCTTCTCAACCCGCTCGTCACGCGAATGGAGAAGCGAAAAATTCCCCGCTGGATTGGTTCGGCAGTGTCTGTCCTCGTTCTGATTCTCGTCGTCGTGACTGCCGGTCTCTTCATCGGTCCCGTTGCCTTTGAACAGTTTCAGAGCATCATCGCGGGCGCCGCACACATATCACGCGGGGCTATGGATTTCTTCGCGAGCGGTCGAATCTATGACTTCCTTGCCCGGCTTGGCATTCCGATGGAAGACGCGCAGCAATTCGTGCTGACCCAGGTTTCACCCCGCCTCGAGTTCATCCTGAAAACTTTGTTTGAGGGGATCTTCGGATTTCTTACAGGCTTTTCTTCCCTGCTCGTTCATCTTCTCGCTGCGATCATTATTCCATTTCTCATCTTCTATCTGTTGAAAGATTTTCCCGCCATCGGCCACCGCGCCGCATTATTTGTCCCTGTTCCCCGCCGGGAAAAATTTCTTGCATCGGTACGCAGAAGCGACCGGATATTGGGAAAATATTTTCGCGGCGCCATCATCGTGGCGTTGATCCAGGGGATTGTAGCCTGGATTGGCTTGTCGATAATCGGAGTTGAGTACGCGCTGATTCTTGGCATCATGACCGGCATTCTGGATTTCATTCCGTACGTCGGGTTGATAACGAGCCTCGTCGTTGCATCGCTTGTTGCTGCGTTCAGCGGCGAACCGGCGATGACCAAAGTTATTTCGGTTGTCATTCTTTTTCTCGCAATGAAATTGATAGAAGGAACCGTGCTCGGCCCGCGCATCATCGGCAGCGGTGTTGGGCTGCATCCCGTTCTTTTAATTTTGTGCCTGATGGTGTTTGGCTATTTCCTCGGCTTCGTCGGGTTGCTGATTGCTGTTCCTGCAACTGCGCTGATGGTCGCGACATTCAGCGAGTGGGAGCGACGCAGAGATTTTCCCGTGCTGATGGAGAGAGAATAAATGGCAGGCACCCTGTACCTTGTCGCCACGCCTATCGGCAACTTCGACGACATCACCTTTCGCGCACTGCAGGTACTTAAGTCGGTGGATGTTGTGATCTACGAAGAGCGGAAAGAAGGCGAACGCTTGCTTCGCCATTTCCAGATTGAAAAACCCGTCGAGCAGTTAAACGAACATAACGAAGCTGCTGCATCGCACAATATTCTCGCCCATCTCAAAGCAGGGAAATCCGTTGCGCTCGTCTCAGATTGCGGCACGCCGGTATTCTCCGATCCCGGACAAACGCTTGTCCGCCGGGCCATCGAACAAAAAATCAAGATCGTTCCCATTCCGGGCGCATCATCCCTGATGCCTGCGCTTACCGTGTCGGGATTTTCCATCGACCAATTTCTCTTCTACGGATGGCTTTCGCCGAAGAAAGAGCGTCGACGCGCCGAGCTGAAACAGCTTATGCAAGAGCGCCGGACAATCGTGTTAATGGATACGCCGTACAGGCTTGTGCCGTTGCTTCGTGATCTCTCCGAAACATTTGCGAACTCCCGGAGAATATGCATCGCATTCAATCTCACCATGCCCGATGAACAGATGTTTTACGGCAATGCAGTCGAGCTATACAATCAATTCTCTAAAAAAGAAATCAAAGGTGAATTTGTTATTGTGGTAGAAGGAAGACCGACTGAGAGAAGGAAATGACGATGCGGTATAAAATAGAATTGACGAAAACTACTGAAGGCTACAGCGTGTCGTGTCCGACGTTGCCGGGATGCTGGTCGCAAGGGAATGACGAACACGAAGCCTTAAGCAATATCAAAGACGCTATCGAAGAATATCTTGCCGCGAGGGCGAACTCACTCCGCAGGCAACTAAAAAATTGAACCCACTAGTCATTGCGAGTTCATTTACCACTCCCAACAGCAGGCGTGGATATTTGACACAATGACATAGCAATAATCGTCAGCCTGAGCGCAGTCGAAGGCTGCTCTGAGCACCCTTCGACTCCGTTCCGACCTGAGAAGCGGTCGGGACTTCGCGCAGTGTGACGTGGCTTTTCAATTTTACAAACTGTGTCATTAGCAGCAGCGAAGCGAAGTCCCGCTTT
Source organism: Bacteroidota bacterium (assembly GCA_038247945.1). GTDB lineage: Bacteria > Bacteroidota > Ignavibacteria > UBA10030 > UBA6906 > CAADGV01. The sequence goes on from JBBRUI010000328.1 coordinate 4,487, forward strand.
CTGGGATTCCGCTTTGTAGCGGGATTCATAAGAGCGGAACAATCTCAATCCCGAATCCGAGTGAAGTAGGGTCGGTGTAAAATATGAGCATGATGTCATTATTTTTGTCACTTATTGTTTTCACGTTCAATGTTGCATTCGATACCCCCGTGGGTGACGACGCATTTTTTCGCATCGACTATCCTGCAGCGATCACCGCGTATGAAGATCAACTTCAATCGCATCCAAACGATGCGGAAATTTTATGGAAGCTGGCTCGCGTGTATGTTTGTTCGGGAGAAGTCAAAGTCCCACCAGAGTCGGAGGCGTTCTTTAAAAAAGCGGAAACGTATGCGCGTCGTTCCATA
>JBBRUI010000329.1:0-4816 GCA_038247945.1 Bacteroidota bacterium
CTGTTCGCGTAAACACCCACACCGCCCCCGCAAGACTATTGTCGCTGCGTCCACCGATCATTGCCGTATTCCCGTCCCATGAAAGGGAAACAGAAAAGCCCTGCGCTGCAGCGCCCACAGCACCGGTCCCAACGAGCTTGTTGCCTTGCTGGCCCCACGCGTTGCCGGTTCGTGTGAACACCCACGTCGCCCCTTTAGTGGTGTCGTCACCACATCCGCCAACCATAGCTGTGTTCCCATCTGATGATAGGGCGACAGAAATTCCTTGAAATGCGTAGTAGGGATAGTTGCTAATTGCTCCGCTGCCAACGAGTTTAGTGCCTTGCTGACTCCACACATTCCCAATACGCGTGTATATCCACACTGCACCATGACCATTGTTGTCATCGTTTCCACCAACGATAGCGGTATTCCCGTCGGATGAAAGTGCGACCGACCAGCCTTGCTGTGCGCTGCCGACAGCACCTGTACCAACCAGTTTGCTTCCTTGCTGCGTCCATACTCCAAGGTCCCTCGTGTATATCCATGCAGCCCCAACAAAATTATTATCCTGGATTCCCCCGACGATTACAGTATTTCCATCCGCTGACATGGCAACTGAATGCCCGTGATGTGTGGGGCCTACAGCACCTGTACCGACGAGCTTGTTTCCTTGCTGGTTCCACGTGAGTCCGCTTCGCGTGAAGATCCACGCCGCTCCTCTATAGCTGTTGTCCGCGGAAGCTCCGACGATGGCGGTGTTTCCATCAGATGAAAGACCAACAGAAATTCCCTGAAAAACACCGGTGGGGCTGTTCACCGCACCACTGCCCACAAGTTTATTACCCTGCTGTGTAAAGTATGTGTTGGTCGGAGGAGGAGGTGTACCTATGAATTGCACAAGTTCGGATGGGTCGATATTGCCGTTACCGTCGCCTACCGGAACTTGCGCAAGCAACGCGCCGCCTGTTTCGCTTCCATACTTCCCAACTGCAATGAAGAGTTTCGTCGGACTTTTCCCGTAGAAATACTCGAGGTCGATAACACCCTCAAGCACCGCGCCGACAGCATCATCAGTGAAATTGGTTTGAGGCGCTCCTGCTGCATTTGCCCATCCGGAAGAGTTGTCTGAACTATCGTTCCAGAGAAAGGCAGACCACGTCGCGACTTGTCCCGCCTTTCCGAGCGGAGCGCCTTGTAATGGATACCGTTCATTGGCGATGAAAACGAGCATATCAGCACTCTGCGATTGAGCGGTACTGGTTGCCACATACAGTTGGCCGGACTTGTAGCGCGCATAGAGATTGATGCCGGCATGTGAGGTGATGAGGACTGCAGAGGTATCAAGTACACCATCCATCACAAACTCACCGGATGGTTTCGGTGGCGGAAGGTTGTTGAGAAATTGGAACGTCTCGTAGTCCATCTCATCGGTTTCCGGCAGTGAAGAGGATCGGCGTGCACTTGAAAAGTCCGGACTGTTCCTGAAGTTGTAAACCAGATTGGACCAATCATCCTGACTAACAAGAGTCTCGCCGGGTGAATGTGATGTGTCTGCGAAAATGTTCACATCTGCCGCGACCGGATTAAAGTCAAAAGTGCCTGAGCTATCCCAGTCAACAAATTCATTTGGTTTGAGCTTGGTGTACATGAGCCCCTTTCCGGGCCCACTGTATGGAACAGCAATAATTGTATCATAGAGACTGCCTACCGGAACACTGAGTCCCGCGAACTCGTCGAGATTCGTTTCATCAAGTGCGGGCAGGGCCTCAGGTGAGTAATCAAGCCTCCACGTGGTCGCCCAATTGAACGGCATTTGCCATGTGTAATTCATAATACTGATGTAGTTGGGCTTGTAGTTAATGCCGTCAACACCCCCGTGACCAAGTCCGAGTGTGTGTCCCAATTCGTGCATGAACGTTCCGGCTTTTTGATTCTCAGTTCCTCCTGAAGGAGTCCATCCTCCAAGCGTAACCATGAAATCGTCACAACCCTGTCGAAAATTTTCTTCAGCCCGGCCCGACCAACTCTTTGCCGTATGTTGATAGGCAAAAATGCAATAGCGGTACACCAGCTTTTTTGCTTGGAGAATGAACCGAGCGTTTGGACTTGTCCGTTCATCCTGAGTTCCGAAATATTCCACTTTTACGTCATGAAAATGGTCCCACCAGTTCAAAGGCCACGCTACGAGAGTGACGCCCGTGTCGCTCTTTGTCAGATGAAGATCGATCCCTCCATTGCCCGAAAGCGCAAATGCAACCGCAACATTTACCAATGTCGTATCGTGAGGCGCCAAACCGCTCATTGCATCGATCTCAACAAAAATATCCTTATGGTTTGGATCTGCTCCGATAGCACTAAGATCCTGGTCAATAATTCCATCACTGTTCACATCAATGCCCCACCCTGCGGTTTCCCACGAATCCAGAATTCCGTCCCCGTCGCTGTCAAGGAGGCAAAGCGCCTGAGAGAATTCGGAGGTGTTACCCTCAGCATCTGTTGCCGTGGCAGTGATGTAATTCTCCAAGCCCATGCTGATGGCAAGGGGTGTGGCAGGAATGCTCACACGACCCTGGGCATCAGAGAATGCAATCTCCCGGTGAACCCATTTGGCGCCTTCTCCAAAATGCGATGGGTCGAAGTCCGTGTTGGCGTAGAAGTCTATCTGAAATTGAGCGTTGGGTTTGCTGTCGAGTCGTGCGTAGACGATAACAGTATCACCCTGAACCCGTGAAGAATCGAGGACCGGAAAGTTTTGCAGATTGTTCGGTCCTGTATCGTTGTCAAGAGAATCGTTTATGGTAAGACCTGCCGGCGCAAGATCGATCGCCAGTCCCACATTCGAGAAAATGGAATTCTCTCGTATCATATTCTGTATGCCGCTGGCGACGAAGACCCCCGCTTCGCTATTGTAGGCAATCGTGTTGAACTTTACCGTATCCTGCGAAGAGGCAATCTTAATGCCATGCGAGCTATTGCCCAGGTCTGATTGGCCATACCAATTCGTTCCTATGAAGTTGTTGAGCAGCTTATTGCCCGTTGCTCCCGCGTTAAGAATATCGACACCATGTTGTAAGTTTCCTGCAATGAGATTACCCTCATCACTTGTTTCACCGCCGAGAGTGTTTTTAGATGCACCATCGAATACGATTCCTTTGTTGTTTGCAAAAGCAACAGTGCCGGTCACGTCCGTGCCGATCAAGTTGTTAACAACTTTGTTGCGCGTTGAAGTCGGGCTGAAAAAGTAGATTCCTGCGGAAGCGCCTCCCGATACGATATTGCGTCCGGTTGCTGATATGTCTCCAATGATGTTATCCGATGATCTGACATTTATACCGTTTGATCCCGTCGAGAGATTGTAGTTGCCTGTAACATCAGTGCCGATGTAATTGCCTTGCACAACGGTGCTGGTGGCGGTTGCCCCAATGAAAATGCCAGGCAGCGAATTATCAGAGATAATATTTCCCGCTCCGGTAACCAATCCACCAATGGTGTTATTCGGCGCATTGAGGAAAATTCCGTTTCCACCGTTCCCCAGCGCTATGGTTCCGGACACATCTGTCCCGATATAATTTCCACGCACTACATTCCCTCCAGGACTTCCCGAAGGAATTGTCACACCGCTCGAAAGATTGCCCGATATAACATTTCTCGCTCCGGGACTCGTGCCGCCGATCGTGTTTCCTCCTGACGCTCCAAAAATTCCAACACCGTAAGCGTTAGGAAGAGCAGTAGTTCCTGCGGCATTCAACCCGATGAAGTTTCCGATAATCACATTGCTTCCGCTCACATCGAGAACAATGCCAATGCCATTCCCGCCAGCGGCAAAGCTTTTGAAGCGGTTGATCACCAATCCTTTGACAGTGCTATTGCCCCCTGTAAGGTATAATCCATTCGTTCCCAGAGGGGCAGAACCGCCATTGAGTTCAATGATTGGCGTACCTGCAAATCCGGGTTGTGTCGTTGCATCGATGATCACCGGGCCGTTAAGTTGCGGCAAAGCGGAAAGAGGACTGATGGTCTGGATGCCACCCCCGCCAATATTGAAACTGATCATGTCCTGGCCGACACTTGCGTTCGATGAATCGATGGCGGCACGAAGTGACCCGGCACCGGTATTTGCGGTGGTCGTGACAACGAATGTCGAGGCTACCTTGAGCGGCGTTGCAGGTCCTGCCGTTCCTGCTGATCGTAAGGGAAGCTCTTGCTTGTATTCGGCTTGGGATCTGCTCTGAAGAGTGGTGTCTGTAATGCCATTACCATAGCCTTTCATCGCTTGATATACGCGTTGGACCTCCTGGGCTTGGGAAATTCCCAACGAGGTGAGAATACCAAAGAGCATGGCCAAGAACTTAATCAGGAAGGAAACTCCGGTGTCAGTGCGATGCATGTTTAATTCTCCCAATTGGATGAGGCGTGTGTGAACATTATCGTTCCTGAAGGGAATAGACAGACGTAGGAAATATATTCGGGGAAGTGCATTGAGACAATCACGCATTTGCGGGCAGGATCGGACTTGATTCTATAGGTGCATTCGCCTAAACTTCAACCGGCTCGAGTTCTGGTCAATCCGACCGGAAAACGAAATTCTCATCTAACCGGTAAAAGGATACGTCCTCGCTATGCATTTCCGATCCAGACATTTCATAATCAGTGTTGCTCTCAGCTTTGTGCAATTCACTGTCTCTCCGGCGCAAACCAAACCGGATGACTATCTGATCACATTTGAACAAATCCCTTCTCCGAATCCCGGCAGAATCAATGCAATCATCAGGGATGATCGCGGCTTTCTCTGGTTTGGGACTTCCAAAGGCCTCAGCAAGTATGATGGTTACGA
>JBBRUI010000330.1:0-4797 GCA_038247945.1 Bacteroidota bacterium
TAAAGGCGCTGTGATTCAGCTCGTTTACGAAGATGCGCTGCCGGCATTCCCGTGTCAGGCGATTCTCGAACCGATTTCGCCTATCGGTGTGTTGAGAACCGATGGACTTTTGTTTGTCGCCCCGCGTGGTTCTGTGCGACTGCTACCAGGAACCTTGCGCAATCTTTTGCAAACGGATGCGACGGCAATTCCGTTGGCAGTGGCGGCGGTTGCCAAGTATGGCGTGCGGCCAGGTTCGGGAAGCTGTCACCGCTATACGACGACACCGTGTACACTTGAACTCGGGCTTGAGGATATTGTCACGGCCGTTCATGCCGAGAATACGGTTGTGCTCGATGTCGAGGATTCGCTTGCTTCCATCGAGGCAACCTTGCAGCTTGATCTCCGCGATGCACCAGCCGACAAGATTGCGGTCTCTGTTGGAAAATTCACCGGATGGACGATTACATCGATCGCGGGAAAAGGCGTTGCCGATGGCGACGTGGAGCAGCGGGATAAAGGTAAGGGAAATCTAGAACTTGTTATTCCGTTTGAGCGACAGGTGATGGGGATTTTGCGTGTGTCGATCAAGATGGAGAAAAAAATCGACACGGCTTCTCCCGGGAAAATAGACCTTCCTGAAATCAGTGTGAAGGATGCGATAGTTCAAAATGGATTCATTGTTGCAGCCGCGTCGCAGGGCATTCAACTGGTTTCGGAAAAACACGAAAATTTATCCGAGATTCATGCCGCATCCACGCCGATCAACAAAGTGGGAGCGCAGCTTGCCTTCCGGTTCAGAGGGGAGACGTGGGCGGCATCAATCGGATTCACGCGCGCCAAGACTTCGGTTCATTCCGAACTCTTCCATCTTGTATCGCCTGGCGATGGAATTTTATATGCGTCCGTTGTGGCCTCGTTTCACGTGAGCGGTGCTCCTGCTGATACGTTCACGTTCCATGTACCTGCGCAACTGAAGCAAGTGGATGTGACGTGCGCGGAGATGGATAGTTGGGCTCGTGAGGGCGATGTGCTGACGGTAAAAATGACGCGCCGTATTATGGGCGATTGGACGATGCTCATTTCCTACGAGCAGCAGCTCGACTATCATGGCGGGGAACTCGCGGTTGGCGAAATATCGACGATCGGAACGGAGAGCGAGATGGGCTTCATCGTGCTGGCGGGTCCGGCATCACTCAAGGCTGAGGAAGCGGAGGCGCTTCCAGAAGCGATGATCCGAATTGGGAAAGAAGAAATCCCCGTTGGCTATTCCGCAACGCTTCTCTCTCCCGTTACCGCTGCTTGGAAATACATGCGTGCGCCGCATGTTGCCAAGATCAGGCTCACGCCACTTGCGACGGAAGGAATCATTGCGCAAGTGGTGGACTTCCTTACCATTGAAACCAAAGTGACGCGTGGCGGTGCAAGTGTGACGAAGGCGCGCTATTCGGTTAAGAACGCCAGTGGTCAGTATCTTACTTTAAAACTTCCTGAAGGAGCGAAGCTCTGGGAGATCAACAAGCTGGATGAAAATGGAAACAAAGTTTCTGAAATCCCTTCGCAGTTCCATGATGGCATTCTCCTGATTCCCGTTGAGCGTCCACGCGACCCCAACAGTGCCACGACGGTTGAGATTCAGTATGCGGTTGATAACTCTGCTTCCCCCAAACATCAGAGTATCCAAGCACCGCGTTCCAACACGGCGCCGATAACGTTTGCAGAGTGGACGCTGGTTGCTGACGACAAGCTGGCGGTGCGTCATGTTGTGGGAACGATGTCTCGCGATGAGAACAGCAAGCGAATTCGGTTCACACGAACATCGATCATGCCTGAAGATCTGCCGCTGGAATTGCGCTTCAACGTGGTGTCGCAATGGCTTGCTGGCGTGAATATCGTTAGCGTTGTCGTGCTGGCGTTGCTTGCACTCGTTGCCTTGATCGGGTTTATTTATTCTCGGAAACTGATCGCATTTGCGATCTTGGTTTGTTCTCTGTTTGTGCTTGGATTCCAATTTGAGTTGGGTCTTATATTGGCAGTTCCAGTGCTTGTCTTTTTATTGCTTCTGTATGGGACGGTTCGTCGTACGGCCAAAGCCTTTGCTGGACGCCTTTCAAAGAAACAAGGAGCTATGGATGAAGCTGAACCCCCTCCGTTTATTACGGTAGATAGTCCGGACTCCAAGCGCGAAGGTGGCACTAAATTCGGCATGAGTGTTGCGCTTGTCATTTTATCTGGCGCGGCACTCGCGTTGCCGATCAAGCTCGATTACACGGGAGAACTTTCAGGACACGGTAGACCAACGGTATGGCGAGCCGACATGAAGATCGTTGTTGTTCCGCCGGAAAAGGATTCTCCGGATGTTGTGAAGATGCTGATTACGCATGAGATTGATTGCACACTCCATGAAGCGGGGGCGTATGCCTATCCACCACAGGCTGTGGAAGGGAAGCAGGAGAAGTTCGTGGTGCTGGAGTCGGAGATGCCCGATGGTGTCAAACTCGTCTACGGCAGCGTTGTCATGAATGGTGAAATCATTGCTTCGGTGACGACTGATCCCGCCGAGACGACAGACGGCGAATTATTCTTTGTGGCGACGCGGCCTGGGCGCTACAAGATGAAGTTCACGATTAGTCAGATGGGAAGTTTGAGTGGAGTGAAGATCAAGACCTTCTCTGCAATCAAATCGGCTGTGTCGATACAGGTTCCAGCGGGCGGACTCGAAGCCTCGGTCGATAACTTGTATGGACGGAGTAGGGTAACGGATGCTGAAGGCGGCAGTCTCTTGAGCGGTTACATGGCGGAGGGTGAGAGTTCGATTGACGTGAGGATTACGCCCAAACAGCGAGACATTGAAGCAGAGACGCTGGTGATGTCGGCCGATGTTTCCACATACGCCTCCATCCGCTCTGGTGTTGTTGATGTGATGACGAGCGTGGGCTATCGGGTGCTTCAAGGCGTGGTGAAAAAAGTGCGCATTGGCATTCCTGAATCGCTGCATGTCGTCGATCTCGGTGGCGATGTGGCCGAGTGGAGTTTTGACAGCGCAACGCGAATTCTCTCGGTGGCAGTGAAGGCGCCGTCGAGCGGTGAATTTGTGGTGTCGGTTCGTTGCAATGCCGTTGCAAAGAACTTCCCTTACGAATGCAAGCTTGCGGTGCCAGACGTGATGGATGTGACGCGACAGAACGGTGAGCTCGGCATCGCTGCAGCGGATTCGGTTCTGCTCAATCTGGTCGACAGCGCAGGATGCAATCCCATCCGAAATGAAGATTTTACGCGAGTCGTAACCTCGTGGCAGAGTGCTCCGGAAATGAAGGCGGAGAAAATTCGCCGAGCCTTCCGCTATGATGATGCCAGCAAGGTTGCGGTGACGATGTCGGCTGATGCCGTGAAGCCCGAATTGCGTTCTACGTTGGCGATCGCGATGTCGGTAGGCGATGAGCGCAACACGCTCAATGCTCAGCTCGGATTGACGGTGGTGAAGGCAGGTGTGTTTTCTGTTAATCTCGCGATCCCTTCTGGTTACGTGATCGAGACGCTTACGGGAGAGAAGGTTGTGAGCTGGGATGATCGGCGCAAAACGAACGGCGGCGTGGATGTGATGTTCGGCAGTAGCTTTGAGGGAGAAACGCAACTCTATGTGGTGCTCTCAAAACAACAGCGCGGTGTGGATGCCGAGATCAACGTTCCGCGCATTTCGGTTGGCGGTGCTGTGAGGCAGACAGGACGCGTCACGATCACCGCAGAGCGCGGCGTGAAGTTGACGCTCGATCAGCACGATGGAGTGGTTAGCGCTAAGGTCGATGAAGGATTCGGAACTGCAAAAAAGAATGCCGTTTCTCTCGACATCCTTCGGACGGATTGGTCGGCTCTGCTCAAGACCCAAGTGCTCGATCCTGTTGTGAAGCCCGAGTTGCTACAAAGTATTTCGATTGCGGAAGGAATGCTCCAACATCGCGTCTATTTGCGGTGCAAGATCGAGAATGCCGGCGTGAAACAATTCCGCGTTGTGGTTCCAACGAAGGGGGCATCTTTGACGGTTTCGGGACGGAACATCTCGCGCGTAGTGCCCGAAGGAGAGGCGGCAGCCGACGGATCGCAGACTTGGCTGATCGAACTCCAAGGCAAGGTCGACAACGAGTACTCGGCGACCTGCTTCTATCAAGAACAGGTCGACCCGGCGCAACCGGTCACGGTGAAACCGATGCGCGTTGTCGGGGCACAGCGACAGACCGGTTGGGTTGTTGTGTTTGGTGAAAGCCGAATTAAGGTGGATGCGAAAATTTCTGCGGCGGGACTCCGAGCAGAAGATGCGCGAACGATCCCCGACATTTTCGGTGCTGGCGATCTCTCCGCCGCGCTGGGATGCTGGAAAGTCCTCGATGCTGAGACCTCGCTCGCCTTGAGCGTGACGCGGCATTCTTCGGCCGAAGTGTTGCCGGCAGCGGTTGAAAATGTTCGGCAGACAACGGTGCTCTCTTTGGGAGGACGCACATTGGCTCAGACATCCGTTAAACTTTCGGTTGGCAGGCTTCGGTTCTTGCGCATTAAACTTCCGCACGAGACTTCAGATTTGTGGACCGCGCAAGTGAACGGCGTTTCCGTGGCAGTGTCCAAGGAAGAAGGCGGCGTTCTTTGTATCCCGCTCGATTCGGTGACAGAAGGCGAGAAGGCGGAGGTGTCATTCGTTTGGGCCGACAATCCGGCGAAGGGACTATCAGGCAAGGTGGTACTTGAGTCACCACGTTTCCCAGATTTGCCACTGCGCGATATTCAATGGACACTCTATGCGCCTGAAGAATATACCTACACCTTGAA
>JBBRUI010000331.1:0-4755 GCA_038247945.1 Bacteroidota bacterium
GGTTTTCTTTTTCATGGGTTTTCGTCTGGACTTCTAGTGTCGCACCAACATGAAGAATAACCTTGAGAGTTATGAGCAGATAATTAATTGGAGCGGCACTAATTCACACTATCAAAAAACGAAAGAATAAAAGGAGGTGATTCTCGGCCGAGATTCATCATACAAAGTGGTAGAAGGTATGCCCACATTGAGCGCGGAAATTCTCTCTGCGAGTCGTAGACCGCCGGGCGGGGAAGAGTAGTTCTATCAATAATTCACCAATCAAAAGGAGGTACACGCCATGAAAACAAAATTGTTCATGATTGTTGTTTGCATGTTGTTCGTATCAATGACGTACGGACAGATGATTAAACGAACGGACGCCATTTGGGCTCGCACGACAACGTCCCCGATTACGCTCGATGGCCAGCTCACCGAAGCTGCCTGGGCATCGGCAGAGTCAGTGAAAATTGTCTACGGTATTGATAATGGCATGCCCGGCAGTGGCTGGGTCAGAGAAAATGGTCGTGGTGGTAGTATTTTATCTCCACTCTTGGACTCTACAAAAGCGACCGTGAAGTTTCTCGTCTGGAACGACAGTTTGTATGTTGGCTTCAGGGTTCAAGACAAATCTGTTGGCGGCGGTCCGTTTAACAAATTCGATGGCACTTTGTCGAACCTTCGCCGGAAGGACGCCACAACTCGCCCGGTTCAGGATGGTGAGATATTCTATGCCTGGGTGTTAGAGCCTTGGGCAGATTCGTTGGCCGATCGCATTGGCAGGTTGCCGTTCTTCGGTGGCCCGTGGGGGAGTTCGGCGTATGCGCCCCGACCCGATTCGCTGAAGAGAATCTGGAATGCCGCGACAACAGTTCAAGGGACCCAAAACAATGATGCGGATGTGGATCAGGGCTACACGATTGAAATGAAACTGAACCTCAAGGAGCGTGGCTACAATGTTACGCAGGCTGCAGGTGACATTATCATGTACAGCTTCTCGATCTACGACGCGGATTATCAGTGGCCTTTGGATACGGCAAAGCAAGCAGGCAACCGCGTGTGGTTCCAATGTCCGTGGGGGAATGCGAATGCGTACAATCATATACGATTGTATGCGCGGCCGAGTGTTGGACTGACAGGTCCGGTTCCCGTTGTCGGTCCCGAGTTGGTAATTCCGGGATCAACATATCCTTCACCGAATATGGATGGCAGACTGACCGAAGCAGTGTGGCAAAATCCGAATGTCGGAAAGCTGCAGATCAAATATGGCGATGCTGCAATTCGCAACGCCTACCCAAGTACTGCGCCGTTTCGCAGTGGTCAATTCCAACCGCAGGTCAACGGAGGTACTGCAGCAATAACTGACCCTAGCTTGACGACAGTGAAATACTTCTACAAAGCGGACACGCTGTTCCTGGGGATTGATGTGAGTGACCGCGTTGTGCAGTCCATCGATGCTTTTGATCGTTGGGATGGATTCCGGGCTACTATCTGTCAAAGAGATGTGCGCAACGGAGATAATGTGTTGTATCCGCGACGTCTCACGTGGAGAGTTTCGGGAACTACGGCAGCTCCAGTCGCAAAGCGACAGGACGACCTTGATGCATTTTCCGGGGCATGGGATTCTGCCGGGACAAAAGTTCAGGTTGCCCTCGCGTTGAAAGGCGGAACAACAATCGACACCCTCGGTACAACACCAGATTCCGGTTACACAGCCGAAATGCGAATCATCCTGCCGCAACTTGGTTATTCGGCCGGCAGAGGTGATGGTGTCCTGTTTTTTGGCGCTATGTTAATGGATGGTGATTCGTTCTCACCTGCAAGCACCAGTTACGGAACGCGAACATGGTTCATGCGCGAGGGCGACTTCAATGACGGCGCAGCGTGGGCATACATGGATCCCGGTACTGTTCTTGCAGTCGATGAAAAGGGGAACACCATACCCGACGTATTCACGCTCGTCGGCAACTACCCGAATCCGTTCAACCCATCAACAACAATCAAGTTCGTGCTGCCGCAGACAAGCGACGTAACGCTTGAAGTGTTCAACGTGCTCGGTCAGCTCGTTGCAACGCAAACGCTTCGCGAGCAGCAAGCGGGCGAGCATGCTGTACAGTTCAATGCAGCAAACCTCGCGTCAGGCATGTACAACTATCGTTTGAAGATGGCAACAACGAATGCCACTCTCGTCGGAAAGATGATGTTGTTGAAGTGACCTTTAGGTCATTGCGAGGAGCGAAGCGACGAAGCAATCCCAACGTGAGATTGCTTCTCTACGAGACCGTAGGTCGGCAAACAGCGCCTCGCAATGACAAGTTGTGCTGAATTCACTCCAACCGATGTCGCACTACACTGTCTCAACGGCTGGAGAGAATATTGCGATTCGGCAGAAAATTACCCCGGTGAGGCTCTTCCCGGGGTGAAGCAACTCATGCAGGACGGATCCGATTCCGTCCTGCATGTACATTTCCCTGATGAATGTCTGAGACGATCTTGGTTCAAGGAAAGAAGGTACGACTATGAATACGCCGAAGCCCAATCTCAAAAATTCTCTACTCGTTGTTGTCGGTATTCTTTCACTCCTCTGGTCAGCCAACTCGCTCAGCGGCACAACAGGAAAGATTTCCGGACGCGTGCTCGATAAAAACAAGGAGCCGCTTCCAAGTACCAACGTTGTTCTTGTTGGAACGAATCTCGGCGCAGCAACGGACCTCGATGGCTATTACAGTATCCTGAACATTCCCTCCGGCAGATATCAAATTCAGTTTCGTTTGCTTGGCTACCGCACAGTGTCGGTGAACGAGGTTCAGGTCACGGTCAATAATACAACAAAGCTCGACGCAACAATGGAAGAGGATGCAATCACGGCCGATGCAGTTGTCGTGACTGCGAAGAGGCCGGTCGTGGACGTGAGTCTGACGAGTACCATAGCGACGGTGACGGACAAAGAGATCTCGACGCTGCCCGTGCAGGAGTTGCAGGATATTGTGAATCTGCAGGCCGGTGTTGTGGATGGGCACTTCAGGGGTGGGAGAGCCGGCGAAGTTCAATACCAGGTAAACGGGGTGTCGGTCAACAATGCGTACGACAATAGGTCCAGCATCAAAATCGATCGCTCACTGATTCAAGAAGTGCAGATCATTACCGGAACATTTGACGCCGAGTATGGGCAAGCAATGAGTGGTGTTGTGAACACCATTTTGAAATCCGGCGGCGATAACTTCGCGTGGAACGCGGAGGCACTAACGGGCGGCTTCTTGTATGAAAAGGGGGGCGAGCGCCTGCTTGATGGCAAGTTTCGCCCCGTGTCGCAACAGAACTACCAACTCAGCATCAGTGGACCGACAGGTCTGCCTGAAACATTCTTCCTGCTGAATGGGCGCAGAAATATGTTTGATGATTATCTGTATGGAACGCGTCTGTTCAACCCTGCGGACTTGCTTGATTTGGGACGAGGGATATTTATTCCGACAGGTGATGGTGCAGAGGTGGTTTTGGGATACAAGCGCGAATGGTCTGGTCTTGCAAAAATCACTAACCGGTCCATTCCGTTGGTTGAAATCAGTTATCAAGGTCTCTTCAATTTCATCGAGGAACGAAGAACCGGTGATGCCTGGAAGTGGCGCTTTCTTCCTGACGGCATGAAGAAGCAGAAAACAATTTCCGTTGTGCATGGTTTGGATTGGACGCATACGCTTTCGCCGTCCACGTTTTACAGTATCAATCTTCGGGAAAATTATTTCGATTACAAAGATTGGGTGTACGAAGACTTCTACGACGCCCGCTATGATTCTGCCGGAAGCCCGCAAACGATCGGCGATTTTGAAAACGGGGCTATCGTTCATGGTGTAGACTTCGATCGTTTCCGACAGAAAACGAATGCGTTTGTTGTAAAAGCTTCTCTTACAAGTCAAGTCAATCGCGAACATCAACTCAAAGTGGGCGCGGAGTTCCAGATCGCGAACGTACAATTCGGAACAGCCGGTACGCTTACATACAAAGGTGTTGGTGGCGTGCAAACCCTTGTACGGTACCTTGATGCACCACCCGATTATCCCGGAATCCAGTCGTATGACCCTATCTCGTTTGCGGTGTTCGGCCAGGATCAAATTGAGTGGAACGATCTCACCATTCGCGCTGGTACACGGTTCGAATATTTCGACCCTCGCAGTTTTGTTCCAAGCGATCCTGCTAATCCGGCAAATTCGATTGAAGGAGCGCCGCTCTCAGTCCCGAAGCGGACATCGAAAAAGGTTTCTCTTGCACCACGCTTCGGTCTCTCGTACCCGATTACTGCGACGTCTTCTGTGTTCTTTTCATATGGCCACTTCTATCAGCTTCCGCCGCTCGGGGATATTTTTCGGAATTCCAATTATGATAAACTGCAACGTATTCAAGCGGGAACATCCAACTATGGCACGCTCGGTAATCCGGACATTAAGCCGGAACGAACCGTGCAATACGAGTTTGGTTACAAAAACGCGCTTACAGAGTTTCTCGGCTTGAGCATCAACTTGTTCTACAAAGACATCCGCGACTTGCTTGGTGTTGAGTTCGTTCAGACATACAGCAACGCCGAATACACTCGCTTGACGAACATTGATTTCGGTAACGTGACAGGTTTTACAATATCGCTCGACCAACGACGGGTGGGAATTCTGAGCACAACGGTCGATTACACATGGCAAATGGCGCAAGGCAACTCCAGCGATCCGAATGAGACCGCAACGCGTGCCGAGCTGGGAGAAGACCCGCGTCCGCGACAAGTGCCGCTGA
>JBBRUI010000332.1:0-4746 GCA_038247945.1 Bacteroidota bacterium
ACCGAATGCATACTGGCTGCCCAATGCTTCAACCTGTGAAGCTGAACGACCGAATGCATACTGGCTGCCCAATGCTTCAACCTGTGAAGCTGAACGACCGAATGCATACTGGCTGCCCAATGCTTCAACCTGCGAAGCTGAACGACCGAATGCATACTGGCTGCCCAATGCTTCAACCTGTGAAGCTGAACGACCGAATGCATACTGGCTGCCCAACGACTCAAGTTGAGATGTCGATTTTAGAACTAGTTGATTGGATTGGTTTCCTTTTTCAATGTTTGAAACCGATCCTTTCTGTTCGAGCGTTGGAACTGCCCGAGCAATCCGAGAACGTACAGCATGCTCTACGTTCTCCTGACTCATAGCTAACCCGGCATAGAGCAAAAGCGCCGGCACAGCTATTTGGAGTGCTGTTTTTCTCATGGGGGACTTCTTTCCACTGATGAAACAAAGTGAATTAGGTTTTGAGTGGGGGACAACAGCTATCTACTTGCTAACTCCTTCCTTTCATTACCAACATAGGTCTATCGATTGCTACATTCAATAAACTTTCAGGTAATATTAGCTTTTTTTTGCGATTTTGCCGCAAAAAGGTACGTGTTACCACGTAGTAAACGAGAGAAAAACCATCTGTGTTCAATAATTTAAACAACGCTGCTGTTTTGGGTTTCAAGCCGGAATTATCTATCATCATTACAACGATGAAAATGAATCAACTATTGAGAGTAGAAAACCTAACAGTAGAAATAAACAAGGGAGTAATCTCTACCCGCATTGTAGACCATGTAAGTTTCTCGCTTGAAAGAGGGAACATCCTGGCAATCGTTGGAGAAAGCGGCAGTGGGAAAACAACATTATGCCGGGCCTTGACCAAACTGTTCCCGATGTCTATGAAAGCAGAAATATCAGGCGCAGTTCAATGGGGAGAGAAAAATTTAGTCACCTGTACTGAATCGGAATTGCAGAAAATCCGACAACAAACAATCCGCTACATTTTTCCGGAGCCGCAACAAGCGCTCAACCCTGTTGCAACAATCCGGAAACAGATGAACCTCGCAGCGCCTGCAATGACAGAGAATCAACTCGAGGAATCAATCAGCGCTGTGGAAATCTCCAACCCACACAATGTCCTGAATTATTATCCTCATCAGCTTAGCATCGGAATGGCACAACGAGTTATGATCGCAATGGCGCTTTTAGCGAGGCCGGCACTTCTTATTGCTGATGAGCCGACAAGCGCGGTTGATGCATCTCTTCGCTACAAATTACTCAACCTCCTTCGGTGTCTCCAGAAGAAACATCAGATGACAATGATTATCATAACCCACGATTTAGATGTGGCAAGAAAATATGCAGATTATGTTGCAGTCTTGCTCAATGGACAAATTGTAGAAATTGCGGATTCCAACACTTTCTTCGGACATCCAGAGCATCCATACTCTCAATCCCTTTTGAAAGCAATCCCTTCACTCGTAATACACCGGTTTGCTGATCCGGGAGAGCCGCACTGATGCCGATCCTTGAAGTCAAAAATCTTTCATGCTCAGTGCCGGCAAGTTCTCACACAAGCTTCCGCCGAAAAAGAAGACAAATTCTCAAACAGATTTCGCTCACCATCGATGAAGGCACAACTCTGGGATTACTTGGTGGGAGCGGCAGCGGAAAGTCAACCCTTGCGCGTTGCATTGCCGGATTACAAACGCCCGACGAAGGAACGATAACATTCAACGGAATCAACTTATTTCCGTTTAAAGAGAATCGAAGAAAAATGTCTCTTCAGATTCAAATGTTATTTCAGGCAAGCAGTGCGTCGTTAAACCCTATGTTAACTGTACGGGAAAGTTTACTCGAAGGGATTGAAGCAGGGTTGCACAACGGACATTCTCCCACGGCGGATGAGTTACTCAAATCAGTCGGTATGGCGGAAGGATTGCTCGATAGATTGCCGAGTCAGCTGAGCGGCGGACAACGCCAGCGTGTTGCGCTTGCCCGTGTGTTGTCGGTTCGTCCCAAACTCCTAATACTTGACGAACCAACTTCGGCGCTCGACGTTATTACGCAGCAACACATACTCTCCTTACTGAAAGAGCTTCAGCAAGAATATCGATTTGCCTTTCTCTTCATTACGCATGAAGTACGGACTGCTCTCCTGTTTTGCGACCGGGTTGCAGTACTGAACGAAGGCGTAATAGTAGATGAAGACAAAAGCTCTCAACTCATCCACCGACAATCGTCGGCGTTTACACGACAGCTCTTTGCTGATTGTGGAATTAGTTCTTAACCATCTCTTTCGTCCCGACCAGAGCAGCTCGAATCATGGCATTATCACGCTCACCGATCTGTTGCCGCCACATTGCGTAGTACAGGCCTTTCTGCTCCAGCAATTCGTGGTGCCTGCCCTCCTCGGTAATGTTGCCTCGCTCCAGAACGAAAATTCTATCGGCATGCAGAACCGTCGAAAGCCGATGCGCAATCAAAATCGTGATCATATCTTTTCGCAACGATACATCGCGGATGGTCTGGCTGATTTCTTCTTCGGTCAGCGAGTCGAGGGACGACGTAGCTTCATCGAACACAAGCAAATGAGGCTGTCGCAGTAATGCCCGCGCAATAGAAAGCCTTTGTTTCTCTCCGCCGGAAACTTTAACTCCACCCTCACCAATCAATGTGTCCAATCCCTTATCGGCTCTTGCAAGCAATGATTGGCATGCAGCCTTTTGAAGTACTGCTAAACATTGTTCATCCGACGCCGAGGGGTTAACGAAGAGAAGATTCTCCCGAATCGTTCCGGAAAAAAGCTGTGTGTCTTGAGTGACGAAACCAATCTGTTCTCTCAACAAATCCAAATCCACCTTATCACTGGAAAAAGCGTTATACAGGATTTGCCCGCTTTGAGGTCGGTAAAGACCGATGAGGAGCTTAACAAGCGTGGTTTTCCCTGACCCCGACGGTCCGACAAAAGCGATGGTCGATCCGAGTTCGACTTTGAACGAAATATTCTCCAATGCGGGCTTCGTTGCTGACTGATGGCGGAAACCCACATCGACAAACTCGAGCGTCTTTATGTCTGTGACTTTTACGGGATCAACCGGTTTTTGCTCCTTGGGTGCATTCAGGATATCCTCGAAATTCTTGAGTGAGACTTCAGTTTCCCTATAAATATTGATGACATTTCCCAGCTCCTGCAGCGGACCGAAAATAAAGAACGAATAAATCCACAGCGAGAAGAATTGCCCGAACGAAATTTCCTGGTTGAAGATCATGTACAGCATCAACCCGAGAATGGTAGTGCGAAGAAAGTTTACGCATGTCCCCTGAATGAAGCTGAGGCTGCGCAAATACCGGACTTTGTTCAGTTCCAGCTTGAGAATTTTCCCTGTCGTGCTATTGAGCCGATTGATTTCCTGCTGCGCAAGTCCAAGACTCTTCACAAGTTCGATATTGCGAAGCGACTCTGTTGTTGAGCCGGCAAGTGCTGTGGTTTCCGCAACGATTTTCTTCTGGATTGTCTTTATTTTTTTGCTGAGGATGGAACTGATGAATGCCAGAATCGGAATCGTTGAAAAGTAGACCACCGCAATCAACCAGTGAACGGTCAACGCATAAATCATCACAAAGATAACTCCCACCAGCGACGTGAAGAGAATATTGATGAAAACGGAGATCATCCTTTCAACATCGGTCCGGACCTTTTGAAGTTTGCCCAGGGTCTCCCCGCTCCGCTGATCCTCAAACGTCTGATACGGCAATTCGAGAGAATGGCGCAGACCATCTGAATAGATTTGCGCACCCAACCGCTGCGTAATCACGTTGATGAAATAATCCTGGAAGTTCTTTGCTACGCGCGAGACGAAGGCAACGCCCATTGCGGCCAGCAACAACAAACCCACTCCGTGCACGAAATCAATTTTGCTGTAATCCCTGAAGCGGGTCACGTACTCATCAATGATCCGGCGGAAGATGAGCGGATCGAGAAGGGAAAACGTTTGATTGATGGTTGCGAGGGCGAGCGCCAGGAGGACGAGCTTCCAGTATTGCCGGAGGTAAGAAAAAAGAAGTTTCATTGAGCAAGAGTTGGATAGTTGATTGAGGATCCAAGATAAATAATTGGAGCAACAATACCCAAAGCGTTGTTGAATT
Source organism: Bacteroidota bacterium (assembly GCA_038247945.1). Classification (GTDB taxonomy): domain Bacteria; phylum Bacteroidota; class Ignavibacteria; order UBA10030; family UBA6906; genus CAADGV01. The sequence goes on from JBBRUI010000332.1 coordinate 4,141, forward strand.
GATTCTTGGAGGTCAAGTTCCTATATTGATGAGGAATTAATGGGGCTGTAGCTCAGTTGGGAGAGCGCGTGAATGGCATTCACGAGGTCAGGGGTCCGATCCCCCTCAGCTCCACAAAGGGAAGGCAGCTTCCCTTTTTTCTTTAGCTTATCTGATTGCTATGTTCTACGTTTATATCATTGTCAGTGATGTCGACGGGACTTTGTACACGGGTCAAACAGCCAATCTTCCTGAGCGATTGAAACGTCACAATCAAGGAAAGATTCGGAGTACGAAAGCAAAAAAACCATATCAGTTACGATACGTTGAGGAGTACCGAACGCGCTCCGAAGCCATGTGGCGTGAGTGGGAATTAAAAACTAAATGGAATACAGAGCGAAAGAAAAAGCTCATTCGTTCATTCGATCAGACCAGAATATCAGAATTCCTTTGTCCGGAAACAGCGGCGTGAATGGCATTCACGAGGCCAGTCTACGACTCTACGAGGTCGTTCTACGAATCTACGGTTCGTTAGAATCGTAGATAGACTCGTAGAGGGGTCCGATCCCCCTCAGCTCCACAAAGGGAAGGCAGCTTCCCTTTTTTCTTTAGCTTATCTGATTGCTA
>JBBRUI010000333.1:0-4742 GCA_038247945.1 Bacteroidota bacterium
AATGTCGATTGCCATTCCAATAAGGGTATTGACCGCAGAGACAGCATCTGCGCCCGAACCTTCGGCAGCGCGGGCGAATTCGGAAATATGAGTTACATTCGGCGTAAGCTTTATGATTAAAAGCTTTTTTGTTCTCGACCGGAGACGGCGGGTTATTTCCTGGACCATCGGACAACTCGTCCCAAAACTCAATCCTCCATCCTTCACATTAGGGCAAGAGACATTAATCTCGTATCCATCAATTCCTTCCTGATCCTCGAGAACCGAAACGACCTCGCAGTATTCGTCGATTGAACTTGCAGCGATGTTGGCGATAACAACTGTGGAAAGAGTTTTCAGAAATGGAATCTTCTCGGCAACAAATCTCTTAACTCCAATATTTGCCAGTCCGATTGAGTTCAACATGCCGCTGGATGTCTCAGTGATTCTGGGCGGTGCATTTCCATCCCGCGGCTTCATGGAAAGCGATTTCGTAATAACTGCACCGAGTTTGTTGACGTCTGCCAGGTCAAGACAGTCATCGCCGTAACCGTATGTACCGGAAGCAACCATCACCCGGTTTTGAAATTCCACTCCGCCAATAATAACAGAACTCTTTACCATCAGATTTTTATTTTCCTTACATCAAATGTTGGTCCGTCTTTGCACATCAGCCCATACTTCTTCTCCCCGCCAATCATTTCAACGGGACAACCCTGACAAATGCCGAAGCCGCATGCCATTGGCCCTTCGAGAGAAACTTCACAAGGGATTTCATGTGTCAGTGTAAATGCCGCAACAGCGTGAAGCATCTTTGTGGGGCCGCACGCAAAAACCTTCAGCCTTTTACCTGCGAGAGATTTGTAGTGGTCCATCAGCAGATCAACAACATTCCCATGCAGTCCTTTCGTGCCGTCATCGGTTGAGACGTGAACATTCTTGAGATGAGCCTCGACGAGTTGATTGGAAGTACGCGCACCGAGCAACGTGATGATTGATTTATTATTGCGGAGAAGTGCCTTTGTCGAAAGAGGCAATGGAGCAATTCCTAAACCCCCTCCGATGAGAACAGCGGTGTCAAAATCATCTCCATCGAGAGAGAACGGTACGCCGAGCGGTCCCAGGACGTCGAGAAAATCTCCTCTCTGTTTTTTTCGAAGGCCGGCGGAACCTTTCCCCACAACATTGAAAATTATTTCAGCCCTGTCACCATCGGCGTGATAGATGCTGTACGGACGCCGCAACAGCGGTTCACACCCGATCTCCGTTTTGATGTTTACAAACTGGCCGGGGAGAATTTGCCTGCTTATTTCAGGGGAGATGAAGGTGAGGACGAAAATATTATCTGCAACTTGCTCGACTTGATGGACGGGACAAAGCGCTTGAATCATCAGGGCTTGGGCTTTTATTCTTCGCCTTTTTTGGGCGGATTGTCCGTTGGTGGAACGGGTAACTTCTGCGGCACAACGACAGAATCTTTAGGTGCTTCTTTCATAATTGGAGGACCTGATTTACCGTCACCGGGCGGCGGAGTCACGACAGAATCTTTCTTCATCTCTTGCAGCTTCTGCTGCTTTTGAAGCTCCACCTCGGCAAGTTTCGGCTGAACGGCGGAGGCGTACACCGATTGTGGAAAGCGTTTTAGAAGCTTCTGATAGCTTGCAATAGAACTGTCCGTATTCGGCTTGACGTTTTCGTAAATCCAGCCGATGGTGTACTGGGCCTTTGCCGCATACAGCGATGTAGAGTCCACACCCGCAATTGCCTTTAACGATTGGAGCGCAGCCGTAACTTCGCCGCGTTTCACCATGGCTTCAGCCGCAGCGTACGATGTTTCTTTCGGATCAATATTCCTTTTCGGTTCAGGTATGTTCAGATGCCGGCGGGATTCAACGGCGAATTCTGAATCGGGGAAGCGTTGAACGATTTCCCGATGCAGCGAGTCAACCGTCGCCCGACTATCAGTGGAATCCTGCCCGTAAATCTGCGCCAGCGTATACAAAGCACGGGGCGCATGCGAACTTTTCGGAAACTCCTTAAGCAGATGGTCGTACCAGTACGATGCCGAATCCGGAACTCCCAGGGTCGCATAGAACAAACTCGCGAGCTCTACCTCGTTGTACGCAAGACGGGCTTGAACGGTATCTATCGAGGGCGGAGGAATGGATGGGACTTTGGGTGCAGTCGAATCGACTTGCGCTAAAGCTTTTGTCGTGTCGGGTTTTGTTGAATCTGTTACCGCAGCAACGTGTTGCGCCGAATCGGGTACGGCCGCAAACTTTTTCGTCGTATCAGGCGGCAGCAAAAGAAATCTTCTGATACTGTCATACTTCACTATTTCTGTCCGGTGAAGTATATACTTGTTCAACGCTTCACTTCGCTTTACGAGCGGTACCGTTATTTCAGCCTGCGGAAACTCGGCCTTCCCTTTTTCGTAGGCAACACGCGCCGAGTCATAGTTTTTCTCTTTTTCATACAGCAACCCAAGTTGGTAATACGATAGCGCCGCAACTTCCGTCCGGGCGTATGCAGTATCGACGTAGCGGTATTGTTCTTCGGCGGCGGGAAAATCCTTCTGGTCGCGATACACGTTTCCTATTTCAAGATTTATCTCACCAAGAAACTCACGGTAATTTGCATTGCGGGATAGATTGTCCAGAACGGTCAGGCTCTCTTCATGCCGGTCGATCCTCGAGAGCATGCGGGCTTCACCCAATTGGGCGCGATACCCATCGACGTATTCGCCGCTCACTTCACCGGACATGACGAACGACTCGGCAGCATCTTTGTATTTTGACTGCTGCATGTACATCTCTGCTGCTGCACGATAGGCAGCCGCCCGCTCTTCCGGGGTCTCGCTTAACTCGGCAGCCGTCCGGTAATAGCCCAATGCCTCAGCGAAGTTCTTGTTTTCAAGTTCGATGTGGGCAAGGAGGAGAGAAGATTTTGCAACAATCCCGTCCAGCTCTTCCTTCTTAGCTTCCTCGATCAGCTCCTTCGCCGTCGTCGCGGCAGTTGGCTTGTCGTTATTCTTGTAATATGTTTGGGCGAGAAGAAGCTTGGCCTCGTAAATCAAGTCGCTTTCAGGATGCGTCGAAAGGATTTCCTTAAACTTTCGCTCCGCAGATTGATATTCATTCTGATAGTAATATGATTTTCCAATCATCAACACTGCATCGTCTACAAGCTTGGATTCCGGGTGGTACTGGAGAAGCTTCGAGCATTTTTCGATGACGGTTGTGAATTTCGTCTTTGTTGGGGGCTGAACATCAAAGGGAGAGAGAAAAGGCTTTTCCGTTCGCGAGGGTGTGACAGTGACTCCCGCATTCAGAACTTCCAACTCTGCTTCGCTGAATGTCCGTTGGGCGTTATAGAATGTATTAAAGTAGGCGCCGAGAAAATCTCCGACGCTACAGCCGGAGAGTATTAAGGGAAAGGAAACCAGAAGAATGAAACGCCGCAAGTCAAAAAGCTCCATGTTCACATACTGCACACAAAAACGTATGTATATTCTCTCCGAAAGTCAATTTCGGGGGCGTTAAACCTTTTTATCAAATTCGTTTCTAACCAACAGTGCGCACGAAAATGAAATTCAAATTCAAACGGAGGAAGTTATGTTCAAAACATTTTTTGCGATTATCACAGTCGCAGTCGTAGCTCTTACAACAACATTCGCTCAGCCGGCCGGAGCGCCGCAAAGGCCGAAAGACAGGCCCCGCATGGAAGAAAGATTAATCAAAAAACTTAATCTCACCGATGCGCAGGAATTACAAATGAAGAAATTGCGTATTGAGATGATGAAGAAACAAACCCAGATTCATCCACGGATTCAGTCTTACAGGCTTGATACCAAAGAGTTATTTCTGTCGGACAAGCCTGATCGCAACGCGATTGAGAAGAACATCAAAGGAATTTCAGACGCTCAGGAACAGATAAAGCTCAATCTGCTGGACCATTGGTTTGCGGTTAATGCAATTCTTACGCCTGAACAGCAGAAGATCTGGAAAAAAGCCCCGATGGAATTTGAAAAACAAATGCGCGGGCGCGGCCGGAGGATGATGGGAGATCATCAGGGCCCTCCCGACTTTGACTGACAAAGCACAGTGTCTCAACGAGAAGAGCGGGCTTGGTTCCCGCTCTTTTTGTTTTCTCTATCATGGATTCGTTGGCCGCACATCAATCTCACTGAACATACTTCGCGAAGGGGCAGTTATTGCAAAAACCACCGCCGCCGCAACATCTTCCGGCTGGGTGATTGAATCTCCCTTCTTCCCTCCTGCAGAAAATGATGTATCGACCGAGCCGGGGAAAATCGTAACTACACGGATATTGTTCTCCCTGACCTCCAACATGAGAGAACTTGCCCAACCGCGCAACGCCCACTTTGTTGCCGCATAGCCAGTCCCGTTCACGAAACTATTTTTTCCGGCAAGCGAAGCGATGTTTACAATGCTGCCGGAGTTTTGCTTCATCATGGCAGGCAATGAGAATTTCGTTGCAAGGAAAACTCCTCGCATATTCAACGCCCACATTGCGTCGAAGTCTTTCACATCCATATCCACACATCGCTTGAATACACCCATACCGGCGTTGTTCACCAATATGTCGATGTACCCCGAATGTTTCTGCGCCGTGTCAATCAGATTCCGGATGTCCTCTTCGCGTGTCATGTCCGTCGTGACAGGAACTGCTTGATGTCCGGCTTTGGATAATTCTTGTGCGACCTGATTCAATTCCTTTGCACTACGCGCCGCTAGGAATAC
>JBBRUI010000334.1:0-4727 GCA_038247945.1 Bacteroidota bacterium
GCGACTTCAGCAAACCAATGAGATCGGTATTGTTGTCCCGGATATTTCCAACCCCTTTTTTTCCGCGCTCATCAAAAGCTTCGCAACAGAACTCCGCAAAGGTGGTTACAATTTTATCGTCTATGAATCCGACGAAAATATCACACTTGAGCGTGCATGCATAAAGAGCTTGTTGGAAAAACGCGTGGACGGTTTGATTATCGCTTCCGTTGGCCAGGACTTTACACACCTTCGCACTCTACGCGAAACCGGCGTTCCGATTGTTACTGTCGATCGTTGTTTCGATTCGCTTGATGTTGATTCCGTCAGCGTTGACAACGCGAAGGGAGCGCTTCTGGCTGTTGCACATCTCATTCGAGAAGGGCACGATCGTATCGCATTCATTCAAGGATTGCCCGGAACGTACGCAAATGAGGCGAGGCTCCAGGGTTACAAGATGGCGTTGAATCAGGCAGGCATTCCGATCGATGAGCGACTCATCGTCGGCGATGATTTCCGGTCAATGAATGGATATCTCGAAACAAAATTGCTGCTGAAAATGACTCCGCCGCCAACAGCAATCTTCACTGCCGGCGACTTGATCGCCCTTGGTGCGCTCGAGGCATGCAGAGAAAACGGTTTTCACATTCCTAATGACGTTTCCCTCGTTACGTTCGATGACCCTGTCTTTACCACATACTTGTCGCCGGCATTGACCGCCGTCGAACAACCGATCGCGAAAATGGCTGAGATGGCTGTTGCAATGCTATACCGGCGCATGCGCACTCCCAATGACGAGCGCCGTCAGGTTCTCCTCGAACCGAAACTGAATGTTCGAAATTCCGTTGCTCGTCTTTCTCCTCTTATCGGAGTAACACAGTTGATGCGAAAATAATGTCGATGAATGATTTGAAGAGGTTCTTCCAATGAATGTTGGCTTGCGCTGTTTCATAGCTCTGGTCGTAATGGCAGTCCTTGCTTCTTCTTTTTGCTTCTCAGGGACCGTCGGAAAAATTTCAGGAAAGGTAACCGATAAGGCCACGGGCGACCCGCTCATTGGCGCAAACGTGACAATCAAAGATCTCAAAACGGGTGCTGTAACGGACGCGAACGGAGAGTATTTCATACTCAACGTACACCCGGGAACGTACACGGTGATTTTTTCCATGCTGGGATATGAGGCTGTTACAAAAAGCGAAGTATCGGTGATTGTTGATCGAACAGCAAACATAAACACTGCGCTTGTTCCCTCGCTCATTGAAGGGGAGACGATCACTGTCATTGCTGAGAAGCCGGTTGTGGATAAGAACCTCACAGCGAGCGAGCAGATTGTCACGGGACAATCAATTGAAAAGGCCGGCAGCAGAACTATAAAAGAGGCTCTTGAAAAACAGGCTGGAATTTTCAGCGACAATTCATCTCTTGCGTGGGAGCGGGGCAGAACGAAATCATACGTTCGCGGAAGTTCGGTCGTGCAGGCAGTCTATATGGTTGACAATCTTTCAGTGAATAGCGGAATAGTATCCGATAATTATTCGGGGTTCAATACATCAACTATTGAACAAATATCGGTTCTTACCGGAGGCTACAATGCTGAGTATGGCGAAGGCCGCTCTGCTGTTGTTAACATTATCTCGAAGGAGGCGCCTGCCGGAATCCACGGGACTTTTCTCTCGCGTGTCCGGCCTGCTGGCATCTACCATTTTGGTCGCAATTTTTACAGTAAGGAAAATAACGATTACGCCAGCCTCAATTTAAACTATTGGACCGCACAGTCGATGGACCCGAATAGCCGGTTTTTCCGCCGGAATCCTGACTCGCTACTGACTGCGTGGCGAACGCAAATCACTCCCAACGATACACTTGGCAATTATGCTAATCGTCCGGAGTATGAATCGGAAGGAACATTGTACGGAGGTTTAACGGACGAATTGAGTTTCCTTCTCTCAGGGCGTTACAAACAGGGTGTCGGGATTTTTCCACAAGCCTTACCATATAATCCTGAATTTAATATTCAAGGCTATATCAATTACAAATTTTCTCCGGAATTCAAACTCCGTGTCGGTGGATTTGTGGGCGGGTACGAAAGTGCAGATTACACTTCATCAAATTTTAACACAAGTGAGTACGGGCAGGAATCGGGATGGCTGGCGCCGATGAGAATCGATGAACAGTTTGCGCGGGCAAAGTATAATCCGTTCGGTGCGCCTTATAGACAATGGCCCGAACTTCGTCGATGGTCTCAACTGTATGGGAAGATCACGCATGTGTTAAATGTGCAATCGTTCTACGAATTGACAGTCAGCTATCTCAAAGACAGAATGGACAGATCGGACAGAGATCACCGCATTCCAGACACGCTTTGGTTGCCTGATGTACTATCGATGCACCCGCGATATACGTTGCGAAGTTATTATCATACGTGGACGAAAAGTTTTTCGCAATCGTACCAGGTGAAAGGTGATTATACAAATCAGATTACTCAAACCAATAATATCAAAGCAGGTTTTGCATTCAAGTCTTATGATTTTAACTATGAAAACTTCGCCGCCGCATCTGGAAGCAGCAGAACAAATGAAATGAATGTGTTCGACGGGAATCCATACGAAGGGAATGTATACGTACAAGACAAGATAGAAACCCCGGGCCTGATTGTGAACGTGGGTGTTCGCCTGGATTTTTTCAACCAAAACCGGAATGCACCGAAGAACAGGTTTGATCCGCTTGCGTTCGAGCTGACAACTCCCGGGCATGATCTCGGTGCGCCCCTAGGCATTCCCGGAACGCCTGAACGAGAGCGCACCAAGTTGCAAGCTGTAATTGCTCCACGTCTTGGTATTTCGCATCCAATAAGTGAGAATTCGGTGCTACATTTTGTGTATGGACACTTTTATCAACGACCTTCGTGGACGAAGATGTTTGGATTTCCTTTCGTCAACTACACAACAATCAGGGATAGCGTTCTGAATCCATACGCGAAACAGACTACCTATATGGATGAATGGCAGGGGTACTACGGGAATCCAGATTTAGGTTACGAACGGACCATCCAATATGAACTTGGTGTCGATTACAATATCGCCGATATTTTGAGACTCGACCTTACCGGATATTATAAAGATGCATCGCATGAGGCGAACGTGATTACGGGCGTGTATTCTGCGACCCATCCTGCTACGAAAGCTCTTATGGTGAGCAACTCGGGATATTCCGATGTGCGTGGTATCGAAACGAAGATTGACTCACGATTCAACGGCGTGTTTAACTTTGGACTGAGTCATGAAGTGTATTGGTCTTTTAATGGAGAAGTGGGGTTTAGCAGATTGTATGAAAAAGGTTCGCAGAGTGTCGATGTTCCGAAAGGATTGCGCCAAGGACGAGGCGCGTGGGGGAATTACCAGCGTGTAAAAGGGTGGGCGAGTTTTTCGATAGATAAAGATGAAGGGCCGGAAATGTTTGGCTTCCACCCGCTAAGCGATTTTTATGTGTATTCCACCTTTTGGTGGCGAACGGGAGATCAATACACATATCACGCTCCGGGTGATGTTTCAACGGAACCAAACAATATGCGATGGTTCAACTATTATCAAATTGATTTGAAAATCGCGAAGGGTTTCAACCTCTTCGGATTGAAAACAGAGATAAGTGTTGATATAAAAAATGTGCTCGACATGAAATTCCTACGACTGCTGTACGGTGACGATCTCACCCGGTACCTGGAAAATCCTTCGTTGCCGGAAAGCGAACGACTTCCCAAGACCCTCGATTTTTCTGAGCCGAATATCTGGGAGTGGTATTCGTATGAGGTTCCGCCGAGAAGGATAAATTTTCAAGTTAAAATTGATTTTTGAAAAGGCATGATGTGCGACGAATGAGAATCGGAAATAATAAATTCAGCGGAATAGTAGTTTTGACCCTTCTGGTTGCAGGAACAGCCACTGCTCAGGTAACCTGGGGCAAACAAACTTTGAAACGGGGCAAACTCTGGGCAACGATCTGGAACTCGCTTCAGTACGGAGACCCGACCGAAATTCAAAACGGTTTTCACACACTTGATTACCCGGGATATTCAAAAGCAACAAATGTGAACGATGCGTTGAATTATGCGGAGGCGGGCGGATATGCTATTTATGGCGTTCGTGAGAACATGGCGTTCTCGTACACCATCAACTCTCGCTTCTTTCCATCGGGACAAGATGTTTTTCCGATTGAAGAGGCGACCCTGACAGAGAATTATAGCCTTCGAGACCTCGGCGTTGCCGGAGAAGAAATTGTCAGCGGGGCCCATCATGTGAACGGCCTTAATGTGGATATCGCCCGTCGCAGTATGGTATGGAGTTATCCGGGAATAAGTGATTTCATCATTCATGAAGTTACTATCACCAACAATGAACTCACGTCGGTCGACTCGGTGTACTTTGGTATGCGCTATGGCCTTCGGATTACGCAACGTTCGGGAAGCCGGACGGATGAAAAATATGGGTGGGATGCAAACGAGAATCTTTTCTATTTTTATGATCACCGGAGATTTCGATCGGCAGATGAAGTGCCCATCGTGTATAACTTTGGCGTTGGTCCATTGCGCGGTGATATCGGAGATGCGCGCGATATCTACCAACAGGGAATTCGCGAACACGAACTGGATGCGCCGGGATATTTTACCGTGGCCGTGCTCGATTCAGGCGGTGCCCGTGTGTACCAAAATATTCTTGAACATACGGGCCAAGGGCTAACAGAAGGGGCTCCCA
>JBBRUI010000335.1:0-4724 GCA_038247945.1 Bacteroidota bacterium
GCGCAATTCCATTCTCGAAATATGCAAAGACACATTCCCGGTTTTCGATACAGTTTGTTGCAAAGTCGCCGGGTGATCCGTCGACTAAACCCTTCTCTTCGATGATCCGGATATTTTTTTCGTCGAGGTACTGCTTGACGATGGGGTAGGCCTTCGAAATTTCCAGCACTTCGTCGTCTTCCAACGGAGCCCCTCGTCCGCCTTCTGAAGTACAGCAGGCGCCTTTGCACTGCTCAAGGTCGCAACAGAAATTTGACTGAGCAACAGCGTCATCAACGACGGCTTCACCAACTACGAACATCAATTCCCTCAAACCGTTTGATAACTGCGCATAACATACACATAAAGTGGTTAAGAGAAAAGAGACTTTCGTACATGGGTCAAAATCCTATGTCGCCTATGAGACTCTGCGGAACATCTTTCCTGGGCTCTGTCGCACAACTCCCTTAAACTCCAACGAAAGAAGTTGCACCAATGCATCCGCTGTGGTGGTGGCTGCTTTCTCCGCGAGCGCATCGATATGAATAGGCGTGTCGTCCATCGCCTCGTACAATCTCTGTTCAAATATGGAAAGCTGTGGAGGCGCCTGTTTCTTTTTCCCGTCAGGAGATTTGATGACGGGTTTCAACTGGCTCGCGAGCACTTCAATAACATCCTCAACACTCTCCACGAGCATTGCTTTTTCTTGTTTGATGAGAAGATTGCTGCCGCTCGTTCGTTTGTCGCTCACCATTCCTGGCACGGCGAACACTTCGCGGTTCTGATCAAACGCGAGCGATGCGGTAATCATAGCTCCGCCTTCGACCGCCGTTTCGATGATCACTGTGCCAAGCGAAATTCCACTGACAATGCGGTTGCGTCGCGGGAAATTTGAAGCATCCGGTTTCGCTCCCATGTTGAACTCCGAGAGGAGCGCGCCGTTGTCAATAATTCGTTCGGCGAGATCCTTGTTCTCCGGAGGATACATCACATCAACGCCTGACCCAACCACGCCAATTGTTCTGCCGCCGCCTTTGAGCGTTGCAACATGCACAACCGTGTCGATTCCTCGTGCAAGTCCGCTGACCGTGGTAATGCCAATCTTTGCAAAATCATGCGCGAGCTGCTCAGCCATTTGCCTTCCGTACTCCGATGCAGTGCGCGTGCCCACCAGCGCCACGGAATAGCGATCGTTCTCCTTCAGCTTGCCGCGTACAAACAAAAACGCCGGTGGGTCGTAGATGTTTTTCAGGTTGGGCGGAAATTCCTTGTCCCAGTATGTTATGACGCGGGCCTCTGCTTTGTTGAGACGGGAGAGCTGTTCATCAACAAACCGCTTTGCGTGATCGGCGCCCGAATCACGAAAGAAGTTGACAAAGTTCAGTGCGGTTTTCTTTTCAATGCCGGGCACGTGGACGAGTTCTTTTGCCGGCGCTTTGATTGCGAGATGAGAGTCTTTGAAATGCGAGAGGAGATTGATGAGCCTTGTAGATCCAATACCGGGGACAGTTGATAGGGTAAGAAGCTCACGTAAATCAATTTTCATTCCGTTCACTCCGCAATATCCAGCCCATCGACAACTGCAACGATGACGCTGTGAACGGGAACGTCTGTTTGCTTCAACACCTGGGCAGCGGCCGCGCCTTCCTGTACGACAAGAACAGTGTCGCCCACTCCGGCATCAACACTGTCAAGCGCGAGCATGTCTCTGCCAAGCGGCTCACCATCCAACGTTATCGGCTGGCAGATGAGAATCCGTTTGCCTTCGAGCTGATGTTTCTTTTGAGCTGCTACGATAGTACCTGTGACCTTGGAGAGTATCATTTTTTATTCTCGATGAAAGGGAACCAAACACAATGTAAGATAGGATTATTGTCAGAGTGATGAAAGTTTATGCGAATGCATTACGAACTTGTCACTTGTGAGTTGCCTGAAAGGACTTTTGCCGTTGCAATTATAGCGCCGACATGGCGCTGCACATGTTCCGCTCCGTGATACAGTAGGGCAAGCTGAGTGGAGGGAAGCTGTGCTCTTCCGACAAAACGTGTTTCGTGTAACGACTCAGCCTTCGCTTCACGCAATTGCTGAATTGCCTTTTCGATTTGAGAAAGGGCTTTGGCCATCGACTCATTCACATCTTTCTCGTCCGTACTCTTCTCTTCATCCAAAGCCTTGAACTGTTCGTTTGAAAGCTTCTCTCCGCGTGCATACGTATACAAGCGGTCTAGACTACCGGCCAAATGTTTGAGATGGAATCCGATACTTGCCGCCCCACCCGGTGTCACCCAGAGTTTAGCTCCTGATATTCCCGCTACAATCCGCGGTAATTCTTCCATCACCTGCATGAGCGAGTACGCAATAGGCGTGAGTTGAGGGACTATTCCCTCGATTGGCCCGCGAAGCCAGGGTTCGACGTTTGAATTCTGTTCAGACAAGTATTTCCCTCTTAAACTTTTCTACGACTTCCATTGCCTTCTCCATCGTCTTCGCTTCCGCGATCACGCGAACGATCGGCTCTGTGTTTGATTTACGGAGATGGACCCAGTATTCGGGGAAGTCAATTTTCAAGCCGTCGTCGGTGTTAATTGTGCCTTCGTTCGCGTGGGCGGATTGAATTTTTTGCAGCGCCGCATCAGGCGAGACCGAACCCAATTCTATTTTCCCTTTCGCAATTTGATATTGCGGCAAGCTTGCCTTCAGCTCTGAAACTGTTCCTGCAAATTCCGAGAGCATCTGCAGCAAAAGTCCGATGCCGACAATCGCATCCCTCCCCGTATGCACGGCTGGAAGTATTACTCCGCCGCTGCCTTCGCCTCCTATCACGGCGCCAATATTTTTCATACGCTTTGCTACGTTGATTTCGCCGACGGCTGTGCGCAGCACCTTTGCGCCGTACTGCGTGGCGATATCATCCACAGCGCGGGTTGTTGAAAGATTCACGACCACGGATTGCGTGTATGTGTGCCCCGACTGCTTTTCTTTTTCCAAAACAAATTTTACCGCCGAAGCGATTGTGTTTTCTTCTCCGAACGGCTCGCCCTTTTCTGTAATGAGGACGAGACGGTCAACGTCAGGGTCGACAGCAATGCCAATGTCGGCACGCTCGGCGTTCACTCGTTGACAAAGATCTGTCAGGTTCTCCGGAATAGGTTCAGGTGCGTGCGCAAACACACCGCTCGCTTCGCAATTCATTTCTACTATTGTACAGCCAAGTTCTTTCAGAAGCGTCGGTACGATCAGTCCGCCCGCAGAGTTTACCGCATCGAGCACGACTTTGAGTTTCCTTTTTCTGATAGTCTCGACGTTAAGATAGGGGAGGGAGAGCACTGCATCGATATGTTTCCGCAGCCACGAATCGTCGGCAGTGTGCTTGCCGATTTTTTGCCACGATGCGAAACGTGCTTCACCGTTATCGGCAATCTTCCACATCGCAGCATTTTCTTCGGCATCAAGGAAGAGTCCGGTTGACGCAAAGAATTTTAGTCCGTTCCATTGCATTGGATTGTGACTGGCGGTGACGGAAATCCCACCGGTCAGGCCGAGTTTTTCAACTGCAAGCGCAACCGTCGGAGTCGGACAGACGCCAAGCGCACGAACATTCACGCCGCTTGCCAACAATGTTGACGAAACAATGTTTGCAATAATTTTTCCCGTGATTCTTCCATCTCTGCCAAGCACAACTTCGGGTCTACGACCTCGTAGAGGGTTGTCCGGGTTTATCCTCTTACAATATTCTCCAAAAGCCGCGGCATATTTTACAACGATGTCAGGAGTCAGGCTTTCGCCGACAATTCCGCGAATGCCGGAAATGGAAATCATTAAGGACATTGTTTACTCTACGTAGTATGTGCCGTTGCCCGCCTGCGGGCCGAAACGCCGCCCTTCGGTGTGCAAGCCCGTTATCTGAGCAAAATAAATTTCTTCGTTTCAACAAATAAGCCAGCTTGCCCGCCATCGTTTGGGCGGACTTGCAAACGATAATAGTAAACTCCGCTTGCCTCTTGGTCAGCGATCCACTGAGTGCTGTACTTGCCAACGGTGAGCTCTTGAGAAACCAACGTGGCGATTTCTTCCCCCACGATGCTGAAAACTTTCAAGGTGACAAACCCGGAACGCGGGAGAGAGAATTGTATTGTCGTGCCCGGGTTAAAGGGATTGGGATAATTCTGGAATAGTTTGTATTCGGTTACTACAATGTCATCCATTATTTTTACGCTCGTAGGATTGCCGGTGGGGTCGCGTTTGTAGTATATTTCATTGTTCCCATCACGAGTGTCATGCCATACGACATGCACAACTTGACCTGATACTGACACAGAAGGGTAGTATGCCAAAACAGCGTTATTCGTTAGCCGTGTATCTGTCCCCCAGCTTACGCCTCCGTCTGTTGAGCGTTTGTGGTATATCTCAAAGGAAGTTGTCAAATCACGGCTGTCTTGCCAGACAACATGCACAACCAAACCGGATACTGTGGCAGAAGGATGTAATGAAGAAAAAGTGTTATTAGTTAGCCGTGTATCAACTCCCCAACTGGTACCTCCGTCTGTTGAGCGTTTGTAGTATATCTCATAGTTCCCATCACGATTATCCATCCATACAACGTGCACAAACAACGCGGATACTGTGACAGAAGGATACTGTGAAAAAGAAGTGTTATTAGTTAGCCGTGTATCAACTCCCCAACTGGTACCTCCGTCTGTTGAGCGTTTATAATATATCTCTCGGTTCCCATCACGAATGTCATA
>JBBRUI010000336.1:0-4722 GCA_038247945.1 Bacteroidota bacterium
ATCCTGCTGGTTCTTTATCTCATCATGTACTTTTTCCGATATAAATATTCCACCAGACACAGCCAACGATTCATACTGGCGATGTTATCATTGAAGATGAAGCCATCTATGGCGATGGCGTTAACCTCGCTTCCCGTATTGAATCGTTGGCTGTGTCTGGTGGAATATTTATATCGGAAAAAGTACATGATGAGATAAAGAACCAGCAGGATATCATTGCAAGTGAAATGGGATATTTTGAGCTGAAGAATGTAAAACAACTTGTTCGTGTTTTTGCTATTGCCAATAAGGGGATTGTTGTTCCAAACAGAGATGAAGTGAAAGGAAAAACAAAAGTAGCCCGAAACCGTTTAGCAGTTTTGCCTTTTGTCAATATGAGTGCAGATCCGGAGAATGAATATTTCAGTGATGGCATAACGGAAGAATTATTGAATGCTCTCACACGGGTGGAGGGGTTACAAGTCACATCACGAACCTCTGCATTTGCCTTTAAGGGAAAGAACGTTGATGTCCGGGATATTGCTATTCAATTGAATGTTGACAAGGTACTCGAAGGAAGTGTACGCAAGGCCGGCAATCGCGTGCGCATAACAGCTCAGTTGATCTGTGCTGCGGATGGTTATCATATCTGGAGCGAAAACTATGACCGTGACCTTACAGATATTTTTGAGGTGCAGGATGAGATTAGCACAATCATCGCAAACAAACTCAGAGAGCATCTGACAGCAAAACAACAGCAAGAACATTTGGTAAAAGCTTCGACCAGAAACATTGATGCGTATACGCATTACTTAAAAGGACTTCATTTCTTGAACAAATTGACGCCTGCTGGTTGCTATAAGGCTATTGAATATTTTGAACAGGCAATCACTTTAGAACCGGCGTATGCCCAGGCGTATGCTATGTCGGCGGTTGCCTATAGTGATTTGGGGTCAAGCGGACAAATGCTGCCCCATAAAGCATTTGAAATAGTGCATCGTTATGCAGACAAAGCATTGCAACTCGACAGCACTATTGCAGAAAGTCATATCGCCAAAGCCCGAGCGTATTTGCTTTATGAATGGAAATGGCAGGATGCCTTCGAAGCCCTGCAAAGAGCAATCAAGCTAAATCCGGGCGCGATAGGTGCATATGGCTTGCTGGGAATGTATCATGTCGCGATGGGCCAGAAAGAAGAAGCCGTCCGAATGCTCGAACAAGCGGAGCAATTGGATCCGCTGTCACCGGTTATCATTCAATTGCTGGGTAACATGTACGGTTTTGCTGAACGTTTTGATGACGCTATCCGTCAGGCAGACAAACTGCTGGAGATGGACCCGCAGATGCGGGCTAGCATTGAAATGAAAGCCTGGGGTACGGGTATGAAAGGGAATTGGGAAGCAGCACTGAAGTTGTTTGAAGAGGTGCATCGGCTTTCCAATCATCCGCTGAAAGGCTTGATGGGTTTAGGATTTGCATATGCTAAGCTTGGTCTGACTGAAAAAGCATTGGACATTATCAGCAAGCTGGAACAACGGCAAGCGGAAGAACCCGATTCAGTAATTGATGCAGATCTTGCAGCGGTCTGGTATGGGATGGGTAACCTGGATAAGACCTTTTATCATGTCAATCAGTGCATCGATAAAGGAATGTTGTCTATCAATTATTTCATGGAATTACCTGCTTTCAAGGGGTTAAAAAATGATCCCCGGTACGAGGAATTTAAGAAGAGGATGAATTAAAGCCGGTATTTCCGCTGTTGGTAAAACGAAGCACAACTTTGTCTCCAGGTCATTTTGTAGTTGAAATGTGCTTCATGTACTCAAGTAAGGGGAAGTATCTCCCGAGCGTATCTCCGGGATGAATGGCCGCTCTTAGCTGTTTCCCTTCACAGGTTATCGTCGTAACGCATTTGCTCTTCCTTCGATTTCTTCGATTTCCTACGATTCTGTCACGGCGCGAGGATTATTCGTAGTTGCCGTGACAGCCGAGTTATATGTACCAGACAAGTCGTATTTGGCAATAAGTGAAAGGGGTTGAATCACCCTTGCCTCAAGTCCGCCTGTCAGAAGAACGCCCGCCTCTATCGTCTTAGTCGTCCAGGTATTGACACTCGAATATGGTGGTTGGCCCGATTGGTCATGTGTCTCCACTCGTTGATAACTTCGAGCAAACATGAATGTCGGACCAGCGCCAACAAATAGTCGAACCCGTTCACTTGAGATGTCCGTCAGCCACCACATTTGTGGACTAATCGAAATTGAAAAAGAGTTTCCTGCTACATCCTGCACTTGCCGTCCGGGTGTATTATCTTTTGATTCGGATGATGCAGAGCCGCTCACATCAGCGTAAACAGACCATGCGCGGTTGTCTGAGATAAAGCATCGATATGCGAATGCAAGTTGGTTTACTATGAAAAAGTCGACACTCTTGTCACTTTGAGAAAGGCTGTCGATTCCTATTTCCGCTGTGGTCTCGGTATTCTGCTGAGCTTGAACGACAAGGGGAAAAAATACACAGGCGATGAAGAACGATTTCAGTTGTGTCATGTTGAGTTCTCATGAAGTTCTAAGACGTTTTGTTTGGTTAAGACCTTGTTGCGGCCATGGCATATAACGTTCTGCGTGTTTACGCCGTGCCGTTTGCCGCCTATAAAAAACAATTTTTTATTGCGGCAAACGGCATGGAGCGAACCCTATAAATCCTCTTTCAATAAATGTAAGCATCGTAAACACGCTTGTTAGGCGTAGTGCCATCATCATCGCAAGAGCAACATTTTCTTTGCGATGGATACTTCTCCTGTTTGAAGTTTGTAGAAATACACGCCACTGGGGAGGTTGATTGCGTTGAAAGTCTCTCGATACCTCCCCGGCGGAAGCGATCCGTTTACCAACGTTGCTACTTCTTGACTGAGCACGTTAACAACGACGAGCCTCGTAGATGTGAAGCGAGAAAGTTCGAACTCAATCGTGGTCAATGGATTGAATGGATTGGGATAGTTCTGATACAGAGCAAACCTGAACGGCAACGTTTCTTTGTCGTCCGTCGATGTGACCTGTCCAAGTACGCCGTTTGCACTGACCTGTTGAGCATAAATGTCGTAGTTCGTACCGCTTCGAAAATCCTCCCATGTGATAATAGCACCTCCTGCACCATCGCTCACGATAGCTGGATTGGATTGGCTACCTGCCGCAGTTGAGATTGTCACGCCGTTCAGTGTCCACTGCGCTACCCCAGACCCGCTCACGCGTTGGGCATAGATATCGGTGATATTGTTGCCAGGGTCGTTGCGGCTATCGGCCCATGTAACGATCGCCCCACCTGAACCGTCACTTACAATGGCAATTTTCTCTTGAAAACCAGGAGCAGTTGAAAGGGCAACACCATTCGAGTCCCAAAGAAGTGTTCCACCAGCACTAATGCGTTGGGCATACACACCATTGATTGCCCATGCTATGATGGCGCCGCCCGCGCCATCACTGAGAGGGGCGTGATACGAGCAAGTGGACTGTGGAATTCTAACACCATTTACAGCCCATTGTACGTTGCCCGACGAATCAATGCGTTGAGCATATAAGCGGCATCCACTGAGGCGACTGTCTTGCCACGTTATGATAGCTCCGCCAGCACCGTCACCGATAATTCCGGGCTTCTCTTGTTGACCCGTTGCCGTGGATATTGCGACACCGTTGGTAGTCCAATGGGTTGTCCCTAATGAGTTCACACGTTGAGCATAGATGTCTTTTCCTATGGTGGTTCTGTCATCCTCCCAGGCAATGATTGCACCGCCAACACCGTCACTCGCAATAACAGGAAATTGTTGATTCTGAGACGATGTCGAAATGGGGTTGCCGTTTGCAGTCCACTGCACGACACCGAGCGCGTTGACCCGTTGGGCATAGATATCATCAATCGTTGTGGTGCTACGGTCGTCAGTCCATGTGATTATTGCGCCTCCAAAACCATCACCCACAACGGCACCCAGTACCTGTTGCCTTGCAGGTCCCATAACGATTGGGATCCCATTCGCAATCCACTGCGCGGTGCCAGAAACATCGACACGTTGCGCATAGATATCCCAATTGAGATTCGGCTGAGGCGGTGAATCTATCCACGTAATGATTGCACCACTTGCATCATCGGTCGAGATTCTCGGAAACTGTTTCATGGTTTGTCCAACCGAGATAGCGACGCCATTCGGTGTCCACTGCACGTTGCCAGTTATGTTCACCCGTTGGGCATAGATATTCGGAAGAATGGTAGTGCGAGTATCTTGCCAAGTGATTATGGCCCCTCGTGCACCATCGCTTACCATTGCCGGAACCTGCTGACTGCCGCCCGCTGTACTGATAGGCGTATTGATGTTTGGATCGCTTGACCATTGGGCTAGACTCGGAGGTAAGCCCACGAGGAAAGTTGCCACAGCAATATCTCTTGAGAGTCGGTGAACAAGACGCCCAAGTGAGCGAAAATAGAACCCCTTTGCCATGACATTCACCCCAGCTTCAGGAACTTTGCTATAGATGGAATTCTGTTTGTCCCGGAACTGCTTGCAGACTTCGGTCTCAACACGAAGAACATGTAATAGCCTGGTGGCGCGATGTTCGCGTTAGCAGGTGTGGACACACTATAAGGGTGTGTCCCGTTGGGAGGAAGAGAAGTAAGCGTCAGATAGACTGCCCGCTGGTTCTGGTCGAACGCGTGAGTAGTAGCGCCGAGACTGATTAGAATAGCTGAATCGAC
>JBBRUI010000337.1:0-4718 GCA_038247945.1 Bacteroidota bacterium
ATCCTGCTCCATCGTCATGGGCACCTTGTCCCTTATCCCAGGCATCGAGATGTCCGCCCACCACAATAATCTCCTTCGGCTTTTCTGTTCCGGTAATTTCACCCACAACATTCGCCGACTGCACATCGGGCAATGTTTTGCACGTCAACCTGATCAAAACCCTAACTCTGTTTCCTCTGGCAAGCAGATCGCTCAGCCGGTTCGCACTCGCAACTCCAATTGCTGCGGCAGGAATCTTCTTTGCTGAGTCCGCATAATGCATTGTGCCTGTATGCGGAACGTCGTCCGTTGAATGCGTCATCGAGCGGACAAGCACTCCGATTGCGCCGACCTTTTCCGCCTCAATCGCGCCACGACTTCGTTGGTCAACTGCTCCACCGTATGCATCGAACGTGTTGAGTTTGGTTGGATCGAAAGCACGGTTGAAGAAAACGATCTTACCACTTGCCTTTTCTCCCAATGCCCGCAGTTGATCGAAGTTTTTTACTTCAACCACTTCCGCTTCGATTCCTTTCTCCGGCGTACCGATACTTCCACCGAGCGCGCAGATTGCCAGTCGCTGGACTTGCATCGTTTGCTTCATCTTGACTGATTTATCCGCAACGATGAATGCCTCTTCCTCACCTCTCACCCAATGAGGAACCACAATGGTTTCGAGATGAACGTTGGAAAAGCCACGATCGATCATCATTTGTTTCGTGATCTCAATTGCACGTGCGGCTCCCTCAGAACCGGATAGGCGGTGCGGCGCTTTCGCGCAAAGCTCGGTCAACATTTTGTGGGCGCCATTTTCCCGGAGGCCATGTTCCAACAATCTCGCAGAAAATTCTTTTGCTTCAGGAGTTTGAGCTACCAAGGTATTCGTTGCAAGAACGATGACGGAAAGAACAACTCTGATAATCGAAATCATATGAATTTGGATTCCCTTAGTGCGGGTGCGATTCGTATCGTTTGCGAATGCCCGGAATGAGATAATCATAAAATGCCCGCGCTTCGTCGTATGCCGGCTTCCAGCCCCAATCGTGTCGCGCTGCCGAGTCGTCAACATCCTCGGGCCATGTGTCCACAATTGCCTGGCGCTTATCATCGGGTGAGAACCTGATCTCAGCGTCCGGGAATTCTTTCTTCACGATGTCGAATATCTGTCGGGCTGATGGACTGAAGCTTCCGATATTGTAAACAATGGATTTCAGGTTCTCTTTGGGTGCATCGTGGAGTTGAAGCAGCGCAGTAATCGCATCGGGCATTGCCATAAACGGAATGCGCACATCTTCTCTCACAAAACAAGAATACGGTTTATTCTGTGCAGCCGCATGAAGCATTTCAGGCGCATAGTCGCTCGTGCCACCGCTTGGAACGGTGACTGCGCTGATCAGTCCGGGAAAACGAATGGAGCGAAAGTCAACGCCGCCATTCAATGTTGTGTCTGATGCAAGCTGACGGTAGTGCCGTGCGTAGTATCGCCCTAAATGCTCGCAATACAATTTGTTCACGCCATACATGGTCGTCGGATAATTCCAATCCGCTTCACTGACTTTCCCGGCGTTTTTTTTTGTCGCCTTGTCAGGCAATCCATACACAGCGATGGAACTGGGAAACATGAACTTGACTGCCTGTCCATGCCATCGCGACTGCTCGATAGCAAGTTTGAGAAGGTTCAACGTTCCTTCGACGTTGACGCGATGTGCCGCCTCGGGCGTGAACTCCGCCCGCGTGGAGAGTAATGCGGCGAGATGATAAATGCTGTGAACTTCGTACTCACTCTGCATGCGTTCAAGCAGACGCGTCTCGAGAATATCTCCCACAATGACATCGCTGCATTTGTGCTTCAGTGAATCATCAACGGGACGTACATCCAGCGCAATAATATTATATCTGCCATTCTCAGCAAGCGCCGAGATAAGGCCGTGACCCATCTCGCCATTGGCGCCCGTAACGAGCACGGCAGCTTTTCGGATTGTTTCACTCATAAACGGAATTGGAGGTGAAGTTGCGATTAGAAGAAGTGGATGAACTCGTAGTGTGTCAATAAAAAACCCGCTCCATATGTGGAGCGGGCATTCGTACTAATTCAAGCGGGCCGATTGGCCGGGCAAATACTTGTCGCGTTTGTCTTCGGGCGTGGTAAGATATTTAATCCACTCCTTGATCTCTTGCGGCGGTCTCCCCTTTCGGAGAAAACCGTCATAGCGCGGATCCCGCACCGACGTAAGCGCATACTCATCGCTGTAGCCCGAAACGAAGAGAAACGGAAGCGTCGCGTACATCGGATTTTCCCGAACTGACTTGTGCAGGTTCACGCCATCCATGATCGGCATATAAATATCTGAGACTATAATATCCGGGTGGACAATAGATAATTTACGCAACGCCTCTTGCCCGTTTTCCGCGGTCAGCACATCAAAACCATCGGCCATCAATATGTCCCGAACCAGAAAACGAAACGCAGGTTCATCGTCTACAATTAATACTGTCATTGGTTGCCGCCCCTCCGGCAGTTCCGGCTTAGTTCTTCTTAACTTCAGCGTCCGTTGCAGATTTTTTTGCTTCGTCGGCTTTTGTGCTGCCCTTTGAAGCTTTCGCCTCATTCATGTCACAGTCCTTCATATCTTTATCGGAATATTCCTTGCCTTTCTTTTCATCCATGCAGCAGGATTTCATTTCTTTTTTTGCTTTGCTTGTCTTGGTGGATTTCGAGGGCTTTTCAGATGCGAACGAAATGGAAAAAGCCAGTGCGAGTGCAAAGACCAGGGTCGAGAATAAGCGTGTTTTCATTACGATTTACCTTTCTGTTTTATTTGTGTGGATTTAGTGGGTGCAATATAAGACAATTTTATTGACAATTCCGACTTTTGTCGGATGAGCGTATCCGCAATCACAAGCCGGAACCTCACTGACAACATGCATCCAGAGAATGATATGCGTTATCATCTCTTTTCGTGCTGTTAGCATCGTAACCTGCCTTCGAAATAGCAGTCTCCAGACTGGCAAGGTCTGTTTTCGATGAAACGTATTCGACAAAAACAATCTTCTTGCTCAAATCAACAGATGCTTTCTTTACACCATCAACATCCTCCAACGCTTTCGTGATCGTTCTTGCACACGACTCGCATTTTGCCGTCTTGACTTCGATTGTAGCTGAAGGTGCTTCTATTGTGACAGCCTGCGGTTTAGGTTCAGGTTTTTGACAACCCATGAACGCAACCAACATCAAACCTCCAATTATTATGCGTGCCATGACTTCTCTTTTTTTGTTAGATGATTTTTACTTCTGTGGCTTTTCGATCTTCAATCAACAATCCATAATCTAGACGAGCCGAGTTTTGCAACGAGAAACTACTATTTACGTTTTTAGCAATCGAGCATTTACGGCCACGATCACTGTACTGAGTGACATCAGCACAGCGCCCATTGCCGGACTCAGCAGAATGCCGAAGCTAAACAGTACACCTGCTGCCAACGGCATCGCAATCGCGTTATAGCCAGTTGCCCAAGCAAGGTTCTGCACCAACACTTGAACTTATCCATCCTGATTTTTTCTTCTGCCAAACTTCAAAAACAGCGCCGGTATCACCACCATATTCAGCGCGGTCGAGCTGACGAGTCCGCCCAGGATTACAATCGCCATCGGGGATTGAATTTCGTTGCCCGGTTGATGACCGGCAATGGCAAGCGGGATTAGCGCCAAGCCTGCGCAAAGCGCCGTCATCAATACGGGACTCAGGCGCTCCATTGAGCCTTGACGGATTGCCTGCGTCAGTCCTTTTCCCTCGTTCATCAGATGATTGTAATGCGAAACCATCAGGATGCCATTGCGTGTCGCGATGCCGAAGAGCGTAATAAACCCGACAAGAGACGCAACGCTGATGATGCCACTCGAAAACAACACGGCAACAATTCCACCGATGAGCGCGAGCGGAAGGTTCACCATAATCAGCATCGCCGTTCTGAATGAACGGAACTCGATGTAGAGTATCAGGTAGATGGCAAGGATGGCTGCAATGCTGAGAAGTGTAATGATGCGCGTCGCTTCACGCTCGCTCTCAAACTGTCCCCCGTACTCAACGTAAAATCCTTCGGGCATCGAAATGTTTGAAGCAATCTTCTTCTCAATATCTCCGACAACACTCCGCAGGTCTCGCCCGGCAACGTTCGCCTGCACAACAATTTTTCGCTGCACATTCTCACGGCTGATGGTGTTCGGTCCCTTTTCCGACGTAATCGTTGCAAGCTCGCCAATGGGAACTTTCGCTCCCGAGGGCGTATCGAACCGCGCCTGCTTTATTTTTTCGATACTTCCACGATTGTGTTCATCGAAACGTACAATCAGATCGAACGTCTGCTGTCCTTCCAACACTTGCGAAACAACTTCGCCGTTGAACGCGACGTCAATCGCTTCGGAGAAATCCGCCATGTTCATGCCGTACTTCGCCATCATCATGCGGTTTGCCTTGATGCGAATCTGCGGCACGTCAATCTGTTGCTCCACTGCAAGATCAACGACTCCTTCGACACTCTCCATTTGTTTACGAACTTGTTCAGCCACGGAACGAAGTTTGTAAAGGTCGGGTCCGAAAATCTTCACCGCAATATTCGCACGCGTCCCCGAAAGCATGTGGTCTATGCGATGTCCGAGCGGTTGTCCGAGCGTGATGTTTGTTCCGGGCACGACGCTCAGCATCGTGCGTAGTTCGTCAAGCATTTTGTCTTTCGACATG
>JBBRUI010000338.1:0-4713 GCA_038247945.1 Bacteroidota bacterium
GCCGTTTGATGTTGGAGCGGACTTCTCGATGAAGATTGAGATTGGTGACCCTTCGACAGGCTCAGGGCAAGTCGAGCAGTTTACCAAAGAGCCGAGCGTGCTTGAGGAGCTTGCCTACCGTGACACGTGGGGCAAAGGTGCCGATAGTTTCATCTCGATGATTTATGAGCGACTCTCGCTTATGCGTGACTTACTTGCTGATGACGGAAATATTTATGTGCACTGCGACTACAGATTGAACTCATACGTCAGAATAATCCTGGATGAAATATTTAGCAGCGCAAATTATAAATCAGAAATTATTTGGAAACGTACTTTTAACGCAGGCAGTAGTAAAGCCATTTCCAATAAGCTGCCAAACAATACTGATTCTATACTTTGGTTTTCTAAGACGGATAAATCGATTTTCAACAAACAGTTTCGACCTTACAATGAGACCGCCATAAAGCGATACGACAAGGTCGATGAACAAGGGCGAAGGTTTAAATGGAACCCTATGAAGACCTACTCTCAAGAAAGGTTAGACAAGTTGATTGAGATTGGCGAGGCAAAAATTATTCCGACGTCAAAGTATCCCGTGTATAAACATTACTTTGATGAAGACAAAGGGACATCTATTGACAATTTATGGAATGATATTTCTGCAATTGGAACTTTTGCACCCGAACGCGTAGACTATCCGACGCAAAAACCAGAAAATCTATTGCAGAGGATTATTGAGACATCTTCAAATCCAGGAGAGCTTGTTGCTGACTTCTTCTGCGGCTCAGGCACAACACTCGCTGTTGCAGAGAAACTTGGCCGCAAGTGGATCGGCTCCGATCTCGGCAAGTTTGCCATACACACAACCCGTAAACGAATGGTCGGAGTGCAGAGAGAACTCAAGAAAGCAAACAAGCCGTACCGTGCTTTTGAGATTCTCAACCTCGGCAAATACGAGCGGCAGCATTACATCGGAGTGAATGCAAGCCTGAGAGACGAAGAAAAGTTGAAGCAGATAGCGCAGCGGGAGAGAGAATTCCTCGAACTCATCCTGCGAGCATACCGTGCCGAGCACGTCCAAGGGTTCAATACATTCCACGGCAAGAAGAACAACCGAATGGTCACGGTCGGCCCCATAAATTTACCTGTTACTCGGTTGTTTGTTGAGGAGGTTGTCAACGAGTGCAGGCAGAAGTACATCACCAAAGTCGACATTTTGGCATTTGAGTTTGAAATGGGTCTCGCCCCCAACGCGCAGGACGAAGCGAAGAACAAAGGCATCGATCTCGCACTCAAGTACATTCCCCGTGAAGTCTTCGACAAGCGTGCAGTCGAGAAGAACCAGGTTGTCTTCCACGACGTGAGTTACGTGGAAGTCAAGCCGTTGCACTCCGCCAAAGGCGGATCCGCCTCTGGCGGAAAAGAGAAAAAAGGACATCCGACGTCGGTGGCAGTACAACTCACCGACTTCTCCGTTTACTACAACCAAGATACGATTGCACACGCAGAAGAAAGCCTCAAGAACGGCGGCAGCAAGATCGTTGTGGAGAACGGGCAGATCATCAAGGTGAGTAAAGACAAAAACGGCATCGTCAAGCGGGAAACGCTCACAAAGAAATGGACCGACTGGATTGATTATTGGTCGGTGGACTTTGACTATGAGAACAAGAAAGAGATCATCCGTGTGAGGAAACAACAGCCCACAGATTCATCTGTGGGTGCGGTGGCGGCAGGAGAACAAATCCCTTTCGACGAAACAGCCGGCATCATCGAGTACGAAGAAGTCTGGACCGGCGATTATATCTTTGAGAACGAATGGCAAAGTTTCCGCACGAAGAAAGACCGCAAGCTCGAACTCACGAGCGCCTATCATGAATACGGGAAAAGGGGCCGCTACAAAATTGCGGTGAAGGTTGTGGATATATTTGGGAATGATACGATGAGAGTGATTGATGTGGGGGTGTAAAAGTCCTGTCGAAGAGGTATATTAAACATGATATACACCGATGAACTGATTGCCGCTTTGATCGAATGCCCTAAAAAGATCACAAAGCCGCCTTCAAAAAGCTTGAAGTCTGACCGTGGCCATCTAAAGAGCGATTTCGAAGTAGAATCCGAAGATGGAGAACACCGCTTCACATGTTTTGTTCGCGTCAATGAGAAATTCCAAGAGAATTTTTCCGTCGGATTGGATTATCTTCCGAAGGATGAACCGGGAAGCGTGATGCTTTTGAGGTGCAACGGTTCACATGGGCCTCACAAAGTGTACGATCATCATACTTTTTGCCACATCCATAAGGCAACAGCAGAGACCATGAGCAAAGGTTTGAGGCCCGAATCAAACATTGAAGTTACAGAAGAGTTCGCCTCGTATCAGGAAGCGATTCAATATTTTCTGAAAGCTGCACGTATCCGTGATGACGGTCCATACTTTCCTACAGGTCAATTGAATTTGTTCAAGCCATGAGTGTAAACAAAGAAATTCTCTCCGAACGGCTCCGTGAGCAGTTCCATCGCCGAATCGAGATCATAGAGAAGAGAACCGGTATTTACCAGTTGCTCATTCCTGTTTACCACGAAGACGGGGACATGATTGAATTGTTCGTCGATTCTGCAAAGACTCAGAATGGGACAATTCGTCTCTGCGATTTTGGGATGGGGGTGATGCGATTATCGTATTCGTATGATATTGACACGGAGAACAAGGAGAAGATATTCCACAAAATACTTAGCGAGAATGGACTTCAAGAGGAGAACGGGAATGTGTATCTCGATACCCCAATTGAGTTGTTGTATCCTTCCGTGCTACAGATTTCACAGGGGATCGCAAAGATTTGCAGCATGCGTTACTTCAAGCGAGAGGTCATCGAAAGTCTGTTCTACGAGATGCTCGATGAGTTCATCATGGAAAAGCTGGTCAAGTACCGACCGACTAAGCTTGTATTGCCGATTGAAGAACGAGATGATCTGGAAGTAGATTATCAATTTCAGCCAAATGGGAAACCGCTCTACTTGTTTGGCGTGAAGGATCAGGCAAAAGCAAGGATCGCAACGATTAGTTGCTTGGAGTATCAGCGAGCGAATCTAACTTTTGAGAGTATGGTCGTCCATGAAGATTTTGAGAAGCTGCCAAGGAAAGACCGCAAGCGATTGACGAGTGCGTGCGACAAACAGTTCACATCGTTGGATGACTTCAAGCAAAACGCAGAACAATTCTTTGAACGAGCTGCCCGGTAGCTCATGGCACTCCATCCCGCTTTCCCCAAATCACCTTATGCAATCCTCGATCCCGATATCCGCTGGTTTCCGGCGGACGAGGCGCTGCGTGAGCATGGATATGAAAAGCTTCTTCCTCCACTCGTCACCACACTCAGAAGAAAAGTCAAAGAGTGGCGTGAATCCCGATACGACGGCGCAAGCGCAACAAGCCTTGCACTCCTTCGGTGGTGGTTTCAAAAGGAACACCCTACAGGTGCACCCGACGGAACCACGTTCGACTTCCAATATTATTTTGCGCAGCGCGAAGCAATTGAAACGATTGTGTATCTGCACGAAATCGCAGAGGCAAAGGACAGATACGATTTATTGCGGTTCGATAGTTCAGGCGCAGTGTCTGCCGGAATGTTCCCCGAATCGTGGAGAAGGTTTGTCGTGAAGATGGCGACGGGCAGCGGCAAAACGAAAGTTCTCAGTCTTGTGTTGGCGTGGAGTTACTTCCACAAATTATACGAACAGGACTCCACGCTTGCACGGAACTTCCTCGTCATTACCCCAAACATCATTGTTCTTGATCGCATCCGTGCCGACTTCGACGGTCTGAAGATTTTCTTTGAAGATCCGGTACTGCCGGAGAATGGATACGAAGGACAAAACTGGCAAGATGATTTTCAGATGACGCTTCACATTCAGGATGAGATCGGTGTGGTCCGTAAAACTGGGAACATCTTCCTGACAAATATCCATCGTGTGTATGATACGAACCAGTCTGAAGCAACAGCAAACGATGATGACTTGAGCGACTATTTCCTCGGCAGCAAACCGGTTGGGGCAACGACAGATTCCAAAGTAGACCTTGGCGACATTGTCCGTGACATCGAAGAACTTGCCATTCTGAACGATGAGGCTCACCACATCCATGATGAGAAGCTGGCGTGGTTCAAGTCTATTGAGGATATACACAATCGTTTGAAATTGAAAGGCAGCGGGCTTGCAATACAGATAGACGTAACGGCAACTCCAAAGCACAACAACGGAGCGATCTTTGTACAAACAATCTCCGACTATCCGCTCGTCGAGGCAATTCATCAGGATGTTGTAAAGCATCCCGTTCTTCCCGATGCACCGAGCCGGGCAAAGCTTGTCGAGAAGCATAGCTCCAAATACACCGAGAAGTACGAAGACTACATCCACCTCGGGTATCTTGAATGGAAGAAAGTATATGACGAGCACAAGAAGTTAGGCAAGAAAGCAGTGCTCTTTGTAATGACCGACGATACCAAGAACTGCGACGAGGTTGCAGCGTATCTTGAAAAAACGTATGCCGATCTTGCCAATGCTGTGCTGGTCATCCATACAAAGAACAACGGTGAGATATCGGAAACCGTAAGCGGGAAGAACAAAGATGAACTGGACAAACTGAGAGAAGCGGCGAACCATGTGGATAGAGCCGAGAACCCCTTCAAAGCGATTGTCTCGGTATTGATGCTCAAGGAAGGCTGGGACGTGCGGAAC
>JBBRUI010000339.1:0-4684 GCA_038247945.1 Bacteroidota bacterium
GGAATCCAGAAGCGAGAAACCTTTGTCTGGATTCCCGCTAACAACATGCGGGAATGACGGAACCAAACTGAGACATTACCGGAAATCAGGGTGTGTCTCAGTTTCAAAATAAGTACGGCGCTCATCGCGAAACATGTCATGCTGAAATGCTCTTATTCAGCATCCAATCAGATTTTTGCAAGTTCCAGATTCCGAACATCCCGACTTGTCGGGACGGAATGACCACGGTTCGTACACTGAGACACTACCGGAAATCAGGGTGTGTAGCATTGTTGCAACGCCTTCCGTATATTTCATCAGAACATCGCCGCGCATCGCACTTTTTGAGGTCATCATGAGGCACACAATTTTCAGTGTTATCATTCTCTTGATTCATTTTTCAGCAATTGCACAGTTGAAAATTACGAGCGATCAAAAACTTCCGCTCGGCACTTCGCACATCTGGGGGAATCCAAGATTCTCGCCCGACGGGAAAACCATCTACTTAAGCACTTTCGACTATCAGGGCATCTGGTCGTATTCTCTCATCTCAAAAAAACTAAAGACAATTACGACTGATCCACGATCAGGGTACGAATTCGCAATCTCACCAGATGAGAAGCAGATTGCGTATCGCCGAACACTTCAAGATGGCTCTCCGAAAGCCGCGCAGGAAATAGTTGTGAAGAATCTGGCAACGGAAAGTGCCGCCGTCCTCGAATCGGGTCCTGTCCTTTCAACGCCCGTCTTTGTCGGCTCCGCCGTTGTGTATACAGTCGGGTCGAAGAATATTGAAACGAAGAACCTGCGTTCAACGTCGGTCGCAGGCAAGCCGGTCGTCATCGGGATAGAGAACACGAAAATTTCTCTTGTACTCAACGGCCGCAAGCAATTGCTCGATCCTCTCAAGAACGGCAGCTACATCTGGCCTATGCTATCTCCCGACGGGAAAAAACTCGTCGCCTCAGAAATGGCGAAAGGAACGTTCATCTGCGATCTTAGTGGAAACGTCCTTGCGAAACTCGGCAAACGGAACGCTGCCGTGTGGACACGCGATGGCAAGTGGCTCATCTACATGAACGATAAGGACGATGGGCATAACATTATCTCTTCCGATCTTCTCGCCATTTCTTCCGATGGCAAGCGGGTGCACCAACTGACATTCAGCAAGAACGAAATCGAAATGTATCCGCAGTGTTCGCCCGTCGAAAATAAGATCGTCTGCAGCACGCTGGACGGCGAGATTGTTCTGATGACGTACGGGGAGGCGAAATGATAAAGCGATTTCGGATTTTTGAGTTCGGATGGGGGATTGTTTGTTTGGTTACTGCAACCCTTTTATTTCCGGTAGTCACTGCTTCTCAAACCTTGAATGGTGTCCGCTTCTGCATCGATCCGGGACATGGGGGACATAATCCCGCCAACGATCGTCGCATCGAGCCTGATCCGGGTGTTGTGTTTTGGGAGAGTGAAGGAAATTTTCAGAAGGCGCTGCGCCTCGATACGTTGCTGCAAGCGCAGGGAGCGTTTGTTATTCTTACCCGCTACACCAATGAATATCCCAACGATGATGAGCCCACACTGACGCAGCGATGGCAGCTTGCGAACGCGAATAATGTCCACTGGTTCCATTCGATCCACAGCAATGCATTTAACGGTGTAACGAACTACACGCTTGTACTGCTGAAGGAAGATATTCCAACGCGGCAGCCGGCGTTTCCGCAGGCGCTGACGATGAGCCAAATCATCTCGCCAAAGATCAAGGCATTTCTTCGCACGCCGGGCAATCCGCAGGTTGCGCTTGACTATACGTTCTACGGCGGACCGAACGGCGGCTTCAATCTTGGTGTGCTGCGCGGCCTTACCATGCCGGGCGAACTTTCCGAGGGCGCTTTTCACGACGTTTTTCCCGAAACGCGGCGGATGTTGAACTACAGCAACAACAAGATCGAAGCGTACGCGTTGCGCAATTCATTCATGCAATATTATTCCGTTCCCGCGGATACGCTTGGCATCGTGGCGGGTATACTGACAGAACTGGGGACGGGACGATCAATTAATTTCACGCGTGTGCGGTTGCTGCCCGAGAAT
The DNA here is from genome assembly GCA_038247945.1 of Bacteroidota bacterium. Taxonomy (GTDB): domain Bacteria; phylum Bacteroidota; class Ignavibacteria; order UBA10030; family UBA6906; genus CAADGV01. Next base: position 2,071 of record JBBRUI010000339.1, read on the forward strand.
CGTGTGTACCAAGGCGATCAGTTCAACAACGGTTTCTACATGCTCGACAGAATTATTCCCGGCCCGCATAAACTCCGGTTTGAGACTGCGGGCTATACATTGGATTCCGTTTCCTTCTCCGTTGGTACCGGAGCGACGGTGTTCATTGACCGGCAATTCGAATCGTTCGCCGCCCCGACTGTTGTTACATCGGTTCCCGTGCAAGGCGATACGATTTTCTCGGCGGAGCGTTCCATTGTTCTGCAATTCTCGAAGGCGATGGATACTGCGTCAGTGCGCCGGGCGTTTTCCGTCGCACCGAATGCAGCCGGCAGATTAACCTGGGCAAACACGAACACAACACTCACGTTCGATCCAGATTCCATACTCGGATTCTTTGTCAATTATACGGTGCGTGTTGATACGCAGGCGCGTTCTGCAGGCGGTCAGCAGATCGACGGCGATGGCAACGGCGTTCCGGGCGATCCGTACATTCTCAGGTTCAAGACACGCGACGTCGATGTTGTGCCGCCACGCATTACTGCATCGTACCCATCGGGAGGCATTCAGTTGCCTTCACCGACTTCGGTGTTGAACGTGACGTTCGATGAATTGCTCAATCCAAACACTGTGACTGTCACGAATGTGGTTATACAAAAAATCGGTGGCACGTTGCTACCAAGGACGCTCGAGTATTGGCAGCAAGGAATCAGGAGCGGCATCAATGTGTATCTGTCCAGCCCCCTGGAACCGAACGCGTCGTACCGCATGAGGGTCAGCGGTGTAACTGATGTCGTCGGCAATCCGATTCCGAATTCGAACCCAATCATCTGGGAATTTTCGGTTGCTCCTCAATCGTACGACTACACGATGATTGATATGCTTGATACATCCGTTACGCACTGGCAGCAACCGGCGTTGAACGGAAGCACTGTCGGGGTGGATAGTGCGAGCTTCCGGCTTTCATCCACGCGGTTCGTTCCCCCGGTTCCCGATAACGTCGGGTCGGGACAACTGAAGTACGCATGGCAAACCGGCGCGCCGCAATGGTTGCTCCGTGAACAACTTCTTGGCGGCGCACCACGCAATGTCCTTTTCAGAAAAACCGGAAACGTACTGCAAGTGTTCATGCACGGCGATGGCACCTACAACCAATTCCGCTTTGCAGTGCAGGACAGTGTTGACTTCGAAGTGAGCCGTTGGTTCACGATCGACTGGATCGGGTGGCGGCAAGTTGATTGGGATCTTGAACGCGACTCAATCGGCAGTTGGACAGGTAATGGCCAGTTGGAGGGCGAGCTTCGCTTTGATAGTTTCCAGATGCGATACCTTCCCGGAACAAGTTCGGCGAACGGACAAGTTTATTTCGATCAACTTCAAGTTGCGCGCAAGATTGTTACGTCTGTGAGTGAGGGAGAGAAGACAATTCCTGCTGAGTTTGCCCTGCTACAGAATTACCCGAACCCCTTCAACCCAACAACGCATTTGAGATTTCGCCTGCCTGCCGGCAAGGCAGGGATTGCGGATTTGGGATTGGTGACGTTGAAGGTGTTTGATATGTTGGGGCGGGAAGTTGCAACCTTGGTGAATGAAGTAAAGGCGCCCGGCGAGTACGAAATCCAATTTGACGCCGGCGCTTTATCGAGCGGTATTTATTTCTACCGCCTGACTTCAGGGAATTTGTCGGCGACAAAAAAGTTTGTGTTGATGAAATGAGTGCCAGATGATAGCTCTGTTTCCGAAGCCCACCAGGTGATATTCCGGTGGGCTTTTATTTCCTTTCCACTGGGTTGCCGGCAAGATTATTAGTTGGTATCTTGTGAAGCATTTTATAATGAAAAGGATTTCGATGACTTACCATGAACGTATTGAAATAAATCCGTTGATCTGCAGCGGGAAACCGGTAATAAAGGGAACCCGCATCATCGTGAGCGATCTGATAAGTCAATTAGCTGCCGGCGAGTCATTTGAGGATTTGAAAAAAGGGTACCCCGGCTTGATGGATGATGATATCAGCGCTGCATTACAGTTTGCAGCCGCCACACTGAACAATGTCGAACTCGAAGAATTAAAATGACCTCCGCATGGCGGTTGTTTCTCGACCAGAACATGCGGTATGAAATCAAAGAGATGCTGCAATCACGAGATATCGATGTGGTTCATGCATCGGACGTGGGATTACAGCGGGCGCTCGACCCGGATGTTTTACAGTTGCTATCAAACAGGACCGAGTGCTCGTAACTCATGATGCTGAATTTGGCGACCTCAATATCTTTCCTCTTCCACCGCATCATAACGGCGTCATTCGGCTTAAAGTGCATCCTCCAATTCCGCTGGTCGTGACGGAGGCACTCATTCCATTCTTGGATTCCCATACTCTTGAGGATGTGCGTGATTCGCTGGTTATCATTACCAAAAACAAAGTCCGTTTTCGAAGGACACCATGATTAAACGCAGATCAATGATCTGATCTCCCGGGTCTTAGACATTCTTCGGTCCGCAGATTCTGTATAGTGATGATGAAGATTTTTATTGAAATGGTGGGAGGCGGGCTGCTGCACGTTATCTTCATATTATCTTTCTTGCTCCCTGTCTCTCTTCCCGCGCAGGAACCCGAAGGCATTGTCCCCGATAA
>JBBRUI010000340.1:0-4666 GCA_038247945.1 Bacteroidota bacterium
AGACAGTTCCCTCCTTCTCCAATCTTACAGCATATGCCCGTCCGTTGATCGTTACAAAATAGGAGTTCACTCAGTCCTCATCTGATCGAATCGCTTTGTCTTCCATTTGCTTGATGGAGAATCTCCGGCGGGTTTTGATTGAGTTGGGATGCCCTTTCTTGATTCAAGCAACGCCACTACAATGGCCGCAATACGCTCTTCCGAGCCATCCGGCCTCTCCAACAAATCCACTTTGAAATGATCTGACACAAAATTGGTATCGAATTTCCCCGTGATAAATGCAGGATGGTTCAACACAAAACGATTGAAAGCTATATTCGTTTGCACGCCCAGAATCTCGTATTCCTGCAGTGCGCGCAGCAATTTCTTTCTTGCTTCTTCACGTGTTGCTCCGTGAGCAATAAGCTTGGAAATCATCGGGTCGTAATACACAGAGATTTCTCCACCTTGATCGACGCCGCGATCTTCCCGAATCCCGACTCCCTGGCTCGGACGAAGATGAGTGATCGTTCCGGTGGAGGGAAGAAAATTATTCCACGGGTCTTCAGCATAAATGCGGCATTCAATCGCATGTCCCCGGAATTTAATGTCATCCTGCGTGAAAGATAATCGTTCACCCATTGCCACCCGGAGTTGTTGTTGGACAAGATCAATTCCGGTCCTCATCTCCGTCACCGGATGTTCGACCTGGAGTCGAGTATTCATCTCGAGGAAATAATAATTTCTGTCCTTGTCAACCAGGCATTCTATCGTGCCGGCATTCTCGTAACCGCATGCCTTCGCTGCCGCAACTGCCATCTCGCCCATTTGTTTTCTCATCTCGTCATTCATAATAACGGACGGAGTTTCCTCAATTACTTTTTGATGGCGTCGCTGGATTGAACACTCGCGCTCACCGAGATGAACGGTATTTCCGTACTTGTCTGCAAGAATCTGGAATTCAATATGCCGCGGGTTTTCTAAATACTTTTCAACGTAAACGCGACCATCGCCGAATGCAGAGAGTGCTTCCGACTGGGCACCGGCGAACGCGGACGACAACGTACTTCCGTTATGGACAATGCGCATCCCTTTACCTCCACCGCCTGCAGCAGCTTTTATGAGAATGGGATATCCATACTGTTCGGCAAATTCCCGGATAACCTTCTCATCTGAAACCGCTCCAGGTGTGCCCGGTATCGTTGGAACGCCTGCCTGACGAACGAGCTTGCGGGCTTCTGTTTTATCGCCCATAGCCCGAATCGAACCAGGGCGCGGACCGATAAATTCAATTCCCTCATCCAGCACTGCTTGGGCGAATGTTGCATTCTCCGAAAGGAATCCGTAGCCCGGATGAATTGCGTCAGCAGCAGATAACTTCGCCGCTTCAATGACTTTTTCGATTGCGAGATAGCTTTCTCGGGAAGGAGCCGGACCAATGCGATACGCTTCGTCCGCGCTTAGCACATGAGGACTACGGCGATCTGCATCCGAATAAATGGCAACCGTCGCAATGTCCATTTCCCGGCACGCCCGGATTATCCGAATGGCAATCTCACCACGGTTCGCGATGAGAACTTTCTCTATTTGTCTTGTCGTTGTTTTCAGGTTAGATACGAATGGTAAGTAGCGTACGATAGTTAGTTGTCTGCCAGCTCAACAACCGTTGCGCCGGTGCTTCCTTCATTCCATTCACCAAGGCGAAATGACTTCACGCGTGGGTGGGTGGAAAGAAAATCAGTAACCTTTTTGCGAAGGGCGCCTGTTCCCTTGCCATGAATAACGTCTATTCTGTGAAGGCCTGCAAGTATCGCAGTGTCAATGAACTTATCAACAAGCGGAATAGCTTCGTCGCCGTTCATCCCCCTCAGATCCAGGTCACGTAGAACTTCAACAGGTTTTTCAATTTCAGTTTGTCGCGGTATGCCGGTCTCACGGGAATCCTTTTTTCCCTTCACTAAATCCTTCGTCGCAACCTTCATCTTGACATGACCGAAGACAACGACTGCGCTTTTTCTGTCTGAACTGATGTTGGTGATCTCGCCTGTTTGGAGACCCCATGCCAGCTTAACAGTATCACCGATCTCCCAAAGAGCGGCTTCCCGGTCGGTGAGTTCGGGTTGTAGTTCATCTTCGTGAAGCTGAATATCCAACTGTGTTTTCCTGATCTCCTCCCGTACGCTGTTAATCGAGATCTTGTCGGCAGAGCGCTCCTTAATTTCTTTAATGCTCCGCTCGATAAGAGCATTCGCATTCTCGACAATGTCCTTAGCCTCCTTGATAGCTTTACGCTTCAGATCCTTCAGCTCTGCTGACTGGGTTGCGATCCTGGATTCATATTTCTGTGTCAACTCATGGAGTCTTAGCTTCTCGCCTTGAACGTGTTCGAGTTCATTCCGGAATTTCTGTGCAGAGAATTCCAGGTCAGTAATCAAGTGCTCTAGTTTGGCTTGTTGAGTCCCCATGAATTCTTTCGATCTCTTGAGAACATCCGCTTTAAAGCCAAGCCGTTGAGCCATCTCTAATGCATAACTACTTCCGGGTACGCCAGCTTTGAATCTGTAGGTTGGTGTCAATCCAGCGGGATCGAATTCCATTGCACCGTTCTCCACTCCATCAGTGTCGTGTGCAAAAACCTTCAGCGCGCTGTGGTGTGTTGTTGCGATTGTGTACGCCCCACGTTTTGTAAGCGACTCAAGTAATGAAGCTGCAATCGCGCCGCCTTCCGCAGGATCTGTTCCTGAACCGATCTCGTCGATCAAGACGAGGCTATCCGCGTCGGACTGTTCCTCGATTGCCTTGAGATTTCTTAGATGTGAACTGAACGTACTCAAATCGTTTTCAATCGATTGCTCATCACCAATATCCACAAAGATATTCTTGAAAATCCGAACCTTGGACGCCTCTGCGGCGGGAATGTGAAGTCCGCTCTGGACCATCAGGGAGAGAAGTCCGACACACTTCATCGCAACACTTTTGCCACCGGCGTTCGGTCCGCTAATGACGAGTGTATGATAGGATGTGCCGAGTTCCAGATCGAGAGGTACAGTCGAGTCGCGTCCATGAGTTTGCAATAAGATTGGATGGCGCGCCTGAATAAGCTTGATACTACCCGACTGACATACTTCCGGCTCAACTCCAAGAATTTCAATTGAATATTTTGCTTTGGCATTGAGAGCGTCTAACCGGGCTAACAACTGAAGATTAGATATGAGTGCATCACGCGATTCCCCCACTTGCTTTGTGAGTGCGCGAAGAATTCGCTCAATCTCTCTTTGTTCCTGAAACTGGAGACTACGAATCTCGTTGTTCAGATCGAGCGTCTCGGATGGTTCGATAAAGACTGTCGCGCCGCTTGATGAGGCGCTGTGAATAAATCCGTGAACGCGATTCTTATGCTCCGCCTTCACAGGAATCACCATTCGTCCTTCACGGGTCGTGATGATTTCATCCTGGCTAAAGCCAAGCTGAGAGACATTCTTCAAAATGCTCTCGAGTTGCTTCCTCGTTTGATCGTACTTCTCTGAGATTGTGCGGCGTATGGATTGAAGTTCACGCGAGGCATTTGTCTTCAAACTGCCGGTGTCGTCCACAGCCTGCTCAAGGTTGTACTCTAATACCTTGTCCGCATGTAGAGTGCCCGCTATCTCCCAGACTCCTGGATATGGTTCCTGCCTCTTTGCTGCAAATTGCCTGGCAACACGTGCAGCGCGCAACGTGGAGAGGATCTGTGAGAGTTCTTTCGACGTGAGGACGGTTCCTTCAACGGAAGCCTTCTGAACTGATTCACGAACGGGATGGATGCCTTCAAGCGGGAAACCTGCTTCTTCTTCGAGGAGTTTCTTGAGCTCGCTGACACGAGAAAGTTCATCTTTGATTTCCCGAACGGAGGTCAGAACCGGAAGAAGCCGGACAACATCTTTCCCCGGCTCGGAGGACGCATAGCGCATCACCCGTTGCCGGATTTTTTCAAACTCCAACTTGTCTAACGCGTGAGAAAATTCAGACATCAGCAAATAATCATCGTCAGAAGAGTTGAGAACATAATCTGCTCTTATCCACCTAATCGTTTTCTTACAAGTTCCTGAATCAGCTTGCCATCAGCCTTGCCTTTGAGTTGTTTCATTACCTGCGGCATTACTTTGCTAAAATCTGCCGGGCCCGCAGCGCCGGTTACCTTCACGACTTCCTCAATCACCGCAGAGATCTCTTCCTCTCCCATTTGTTTCGGCAGGTACTCCTGAATGATCTTCAGCTCGGCAGTTTCTTGTTCAACGAGATCCATTCTTCCCGCTGCCTGAAACTGTTCAATCGACTCCTTTCGTTTCTTTGAAGCCGACATCAACGTTGCGATTTCGTCCTCCGGCGATACTTGCTTTCCGGAACCACGCAGCTCGATTTCTTTCTCCATCAATGCGGCGCGCATTGTGCGGAGTGTTTCGAGTCGCAGCTTCTCGCCGCTCTTCATCGCTGCTTTAAGATCTTCGCTAATTTTTTCTTTCAGAGCCATACACTGTTCCTTTTCTAGAGACGTGGACGGAAACCCATCGTTAGAAAACTTACCGCCAAGGCACCAAGACGCCAAGTCTTCATTTGGGAAAAAGCGCCTCGTGGTACATATTTCAAAAAGCTTGGTGCCTTGGAGTCTTGGTGCCTGCCTGCCGGTAGGCAGGGTTTTCTTTTATCG
>JBBRUI010000341.1:0-4660 GCA_038247945.1 Bacteroidota bacterium
AAATCGAACGAGACGATGTTGCTTGAGATCGGAGATAGGGAAAACTAAATCGCCGCCTTCTTCCTGTGCAGAAATATTTGTCATCGTAACAAAGTTGGAATCGTAATCCGCGGGAGCTGCGACAACCGGCTGATCTTTTATCACTGCATGTACAGATGGATCAATATAGCGGATGAAGATTACGATACCGGCAATGAGCGCAATGGGAAACAAAATCAGCGCCACGCGACGGGTTGACGCTCTGCGAGCCGGCACGGGGACAGCCATATCTGAAGCGACGGTTGCCGCTCCGCACGCCGGGCAGAACTTTGCGCCGGTACCGATATCGCTTCCACAATTGCCGCAGTTCATTTTCGACTTGTCCCTTAAAGTGCTGTGGCAATATAAAAATGAATGCAACGAGGCGCAACCTTTTGAGATATTAAATCGATAAATTGGAACAGGAAGATAGTATCGTCGTCACACCCGGCGCCTGCCTTCATAGAACTATCCCGGCGAGGAAGAAATCGAGTGTGGAATTCACAGCGTCTGACAGGATTAGACTCATTTTACCAATCTTCTAAAATATTCTCTGAAAGTTGGCCAATGAAAGCACTGCTTCTCTTCTTGCTCATGACCGCTGCCTCGTCCGGCGCGGCTCAAACGTTTCAAGATTTCATCAATCGGGTTAATGCGACGCCCGAAGCGGAACGAACTGCAATCGCCGACAGCTTCATGGCTGCTGTGCCATCGTTTCCGCTCATCGAACAGAACGTGAACGTTGTGTTTCTTTACCGCGGCAATGGCGGGTCTGTTACAGTTCCCGGCGATGCGAATGGCTGGACGGCATCCGCTTTTCCCATGACACGGCTCTCGACAACGAATCTCTGGTACCACACACGGACGTTCGAATCATCTGCGCGGTTGGATTACAAGTTTGTTGTGGATGGAAACTGGATTCTCGATCCAAGAAATCCCTTCACTGTATCGGGCGGCTTTGGCCCCAACTCAGAATTGCGGATGCCTGCGTACATTCCGGCGCCGGAAATTCAATACTATCCCGCCATTGCACACGGCACGTTGCGTGACACGGTGTTCTACTCCACGAATCTCGGCAACTCGCGCACCATTCGCATCTACACACCGCCGAACTATGAATCATCAAGCGACAGCTTCGGCGTGATTCTCTTTCACGATGGGCTTGAATACGTAACGCTCGCCCAGACAAACAACGTAATCGATTATTTGATTTCGCAGAACAGAATCAAACCGGTCATCGCTGTGTTCGTGCCGCCCGTAAACCGGACCGCAGAATACAGAACTAACCAACAACCTCAATTCACGAATTTCATCGTGAATGAGATTATGCCGTACCTCGATGCGCGCTATCGGACGCGAAGAAATCCTGCAAGCCGCGCAACGCTCGGCGCATCCGACGGTGGTAATATCGCCTTGTGGCTCGCCTACACTCATTCAGAAGTATTCGGGAACGTAGCGGCGCAATCCAGCAACATACAAAGTTCGATCTCTTCGGGATTTCAGAATTCACCGCGGCTGAATCTCAAGTTCTACATGGACCTCGGAACATACGACATAGCACAACTGATTCCGTTGGTCCGCAATTTCATTCCTATCTTGCAAAACAAAGGCTATCCGCATCAATACATCGAGTACAACGAAGGCCATAGCTGGGGCAACTGGCGTGCCCATGTTGATAATGCGTTGGAGATGTTCTTCCCCACTACGCCAGCAACTGTTGGTGAACCGGAGAGCAAACCCACGCATTTTGAACTGCACCAGAATTATCCGAATCCATTTAATCCGACAACGAATATCGGATTTCGGATTTCGGATTTCGGATTTGTTTCTCTCAAAATATTTGATGTGTTGGGCCGGGAAGTTGCGACGCTGGTGAATGAACAAAAGGCTCCCGGCGAATACGACATTCAATTTGATGCGGGGAATTTGTCGAGCGGCGTGTATTATTATCAACTGCGAGCGGCAGGCTTCGTTGCAACAAAAAAGATGCTTTTGATTCGTTAAATACAAAACCAGCAACGCCTACATCTCACTCGAAACCATGATCAAAGAATCTATCCGGAAAACCGAGAACCTCCACATTGTTATGTGGCTGCTGAAGGATACTTGTTGGGTGCTGACTTGGAAAGAGGCAGGCATGATCATGGTTCTTCCGACGCTCACCGTGGCAATTTATATTACCTGGAGAATGAGAAACCATACTGCCGAACTTTTTCACAACCTTGCAGTATGCTGCTGGATCTCCGCCAACTCGATTTGGATGACAGGAGAATTCTTTTTCCATGATGGATTGAGGAACTATGCAATTGTTTTCTTTGTCCTCGGGCTGATCTCTGTCGCATATTATTACAGCGTTCACAAACCGAGAGAGAAGCGGAAAGACAAACTTTCTCAAGCTATGTGAAGGCAATGCATTTGATGGAGTAAAGAATTTCACTTATCATAGAGATGAACTGTTCTTTTCATTTTAACAGAATTATCTCATGCGGGTTGCATTTCAGGGCGTTCACGGAGCGTACAGCGAAGCGGCGGCCCGGGCTTTTTTCGGCGGCAGTTGCAAGACTGTTCCATTTGAAACATTCGAAGATGTGTTTGATGCGGTGCAGCGCAATCGTGCCGACCGCGGTGTCATCCCGATAGAAAATTCTCTCGCCGGAAGCATCCACCAGAATTACGATCTTCTTCTCTCCCATTCTCTTCATATCGTCGGAGAAATCCATCTGCGCATCCAACATGCGTTGATGGCTCATCCTTCGGCATCGCTGAACACTCTGACACACATTCGTTCTCATCCTCAGGCGTTGGCTCAATGCGCTAAATTCTTCTCTCGACACAAAACACTTAAGCCGGAACCGTATTTCGATACTGCGGGTGCAGCGGAGTCACTACTGACTGACAAGGATCCAGAAGTCGGTGCTATTGCGAGTGAACATGCGGCAAAGTTGTATGGATTGAAAATCCTGAAGCATCGTGTCGAAGGCAAATCACAGAACTTCACCCGGTTCCTTGTTATCAGCAAAAAACCATGGAACTCCGGATTGCCGGTAAAGACAAAAAGCAGCATCGTTTTTTCTCCAGTCAACAATCAAACCGGAATCCTCTTCCGCATTCTTGGAGTTTTCTCTCTGCGGAATATAGATTTGCTGAAGATCGAATCACGACCTGACCCCAAATCTCCGTTCCAGTATTTGTTCTACATCGACCTTGAAGGGAATCCGCGGGAGAAGCGTGTAGCGCAAGCGTTCGATCACTTGAAAGAGATGACAGGCCAATTCCGTTTGCTCGGTGCTTATCCGATGGGGAAAGGAAACTTTTACGGCGCAGCAAAAAGGAGGACGAGATGAGAGACGGAACAACGCCCAAAGGACGAGAAGGAGAAATTGCGGATTCAATACTCTCATTGTTCCGCGTGCATGCTCACAAATACAACCTCGATCGGGCTTGGACTTCCCTTTCGACGGAGCATTTCAGGCGCGGCGTCGGCAATCAGTTGGAAATATTTTAATAACTGACGTTAAGCAATGGAAGAAAAAATAGAACGCTGATGACGCGGATTGAGCGGAACGACGCGGATAAACACAATTGCGCGAAAAGGCGTATATACCGGCATTGTTTATTTCTTGGGAAAATTGGCTCAATCTGCATTGCTACACTTTTTGATTGGCAGTCTCTTCCGCGATAATCCGTTCAATCCGCGTCATCCGCGTTCCCATTTCTTTCAGGTCTGCGTAACATCAGTTAACAAATCTCCGCAGCATCCTCTTTCCATCCGCATGAAACAAATCCAAAATAAACTGCATGTCGTACTTTTTTATGCAACCCTAAGCACCTGTTGAGGGTTTATCTGGCGCGGTGTTGCAAAACTCAATCGAAAGACCGTACAACCCATGTTCCCCCTCTCCTTCAAACGATAAATACCGCGGCGGGAGTTTGGCGCAGCGGCGATCCTGAGACGTTCACAAATGCCCGGATGACTATTGGCGGGCAACATGTATCTGAACTGGCACACAGCCTCGTTCCCCGGCGGAGAAATCCGTGGCCAGTTGCGTACAGGATCCATTATGATTACGAGCGTCGCTCCGGTCTCGTCGACAGTTCCTGAACAATTCCGTGTCTCACAGAATTATCCGAACCCCTTCAACCCCGCAACAACAGTTCGCGTGGATATGCCGCAGGCAGGCCAACTAAAGCTGATGGTCTACGACATTCTCGGCAAAGAAGTTCAAACTCTTGTCAACGAGAACCTTCAATCGGGAAGTTATGATGTGAAATGGAACGCAACCAACTTTGCGAGCGGTGTCTACTACTACACTGCAACGACAGGAAATGTTGTCGTAACGAAGAAAATGATATTGATGAGGTAGGGATCGTTCCGAATAAATGAAAAAGGCGTTCGCAATTTTGCGGCGCCTTTTTCGTTTCTGACGATCTGCCACAACTTTTACAAGCGCCACAGACTTGGGGCGGACCTTAAGGTCGCTACAGTAACCTTTCCTTGAGAGCTCTCGCCACTGCCCCGCTTCTGCTGTGGACCTGGAGTTTCGTGTAGATGTTTCTGAGATGCGAGTCAACCGTGTGAAAACTGACGCCCAGAGCGTGTGCGATTTGCTTTTTCGGTTCTCCATCCACGAGCCGTTGGAGA
>JBBRUI010000342.1:0-4638 GCA_038247945.1 Bacteroidota bacterium
GCCATCGCGCCGCATGAACAAATCCATCCGCAATACGCTCCTTTCCCCCATTTTGTAACAATAAGCGGAATGATGACAAATGTTTGAACAAGTGAGATCGCGAGCCACACGTTCGTCGGATGATCGTTGACGACGTTCGAAATAAACAGCGGCCAGGCAAGAATCAGTCCGGATGCGCGCCAGAAGGTCGGTTCGCCGCCCGGAGAGTATGGCGGGAACATGTTGTTAATGAACCAGGGATGCAATGAGTTTGCTTTCCACAACGCGGGAAGAATGAATTCCGGAATCACAAAAAGGGGAATCGCCTGAATCAAAATGAGCGACCATGTTTGAATCTTGATATAACGAGTCGGCTTAACATACATCCGGCGCAACCCGAATGAAAATATCGTTACGGTGTAAAGAAGCGAGTACCAGAATCCCGGCCCCTTCCCGAGGAGGTTGTAATCAAAGTATTTATTGCCGAAGAATACCAGACAGAACAGTCCCATAGCAACGGCAAAGTAGGTGTACTTGAAGACGTTCCATGAAGTTGCGAACAGCGATGATGCATGCCGCACGACGTAGACGATTGCCCAAATGCTGAGAACGAGAGTGGCCACCAGCGAAAGATACGAGACCATGTTCGTTACAAGGGTCGACCAGTCGTACGACTTCTGAACAATCGTCGCCGGCATTTTCAGAAAGCTCAACCAGAAAGTTCCGGTAAAGACGAATGAAAGAATTTCTCCCCACGACTGAACTTTCTGGCCATGTTCTGTAAGCAGGAGAAGCGGCGCCCACTTCTTTCCGAAATAGATTACTCCTGAAAAGCAGAGAGCAAGAGCAAGCCAGAGCTTATTGTCCCGCGTCAGCTCGCCGCTTAACTTGATTCCGCTACGACGGAAGAATTCAAGCGGCAGTTCGCGGCCGATCATTGCATACACCGCGTCATTCTTGAGTACCTTCTCGCCATCTTTGGTCTTCATGGCAACTTCGTTGTCGCGGATCTCTTTGACTTGGCTTTCCATCAACAGCGATACTTGCCCTGCGGCGACAAGGGCATTCAGTTTTTCAACGTTGCCTTCTTTCGGCCTGGCAAACTCAGCCTTGCGATACGAAATTGCAACGTGGTTCCCTGCTTCGGCAATTGCGTTGGCCGTCTCGATTGCAGAATCTCCCCCGCCAACAACCAGAATTTCCTCATTGTGATGATCTTTCGGATCGAACAGCTTGTTGAAGACTTTCGGAAGGCTTTCCCCCGGCACCCCTAACATGCGGGCGTTTCCGGATTTGCCGATTGCGAGGATAACTCTGAACGCGCGGTACGCTCCTTTTTTGGAGACAACCTCGAAGACGTTTCCTTTCTTTTTGATTACCTCAACCATCTCTCCTTCGCTTACCGGTAGCGGAAGGCTTGTTATCTGGTTGTGCAGATCATCGAGAAGACTTTCTTTCGTTCCGTCGTTGATTTTGAGTGCCGCTTCCTGTTGGACCGATGCAGGCTCGGAGTAAATCGGCTTGCCTTTGGGAAAGTTCACAACAGTTGAAAACTTTTGCGCCGATTCAAGAATGATAAATCTGTAGCCGCGACGCAGCGCTTCGATTCCCGCGGAAATTCCGGAGATCCCTCCTCCTACAATCACAATATCGTATACTCCATCCGCCATCGACTTTCGGAGAGATTGAAACTGCTGATCGGCATCCAGCGTATCGATAATTTTCTTCCCGCCTTCGGCCGCAAGTTTCAAAAGCGGCACTCCGGTCAAATCACCAATGACATAGATTCCTTTCACGGAACTCTCTCCGTTCGGATCGATCTCCGGAAACCTGTCTACGAGTCCCGTTGGATTGCCTTTTTGCAGCCAGTTGAAATAGCGCGCCATGAAGTTCATGCTTGACTCTTCATCGTGAAAATGTAAAATAGAGGTGAAGCTTACTTGCCGGCAGATTTTTCGAGTGCAGCGAGGACAATGGTTGGGGTAATCACTTCCGGTAATACAATAGGCTCGGTCGGCTTCCCTGCCGGGAAAATAACATACAGCGGCACGCCCGATCTCCCGAATTTTGCCAGGAGCCGTGCAATGGTATCATTCCGGTTCGTCCAATCAGCTTTCATTGTTACGATATTTCCCGACCTCATGGATTCTATGACCTTCTGATCAGCGAACACTGTTCTCTCGTTCACTTTGCACGTAAGACACCATTCGGCAGTGAAATCAATAAAGACTGTTCTGTTTTCTTTCAGATGCGTCTCGAGCTTCTCGAGCGTGAATGGCTCCCAATCGAGGCCCTCTTTTGCTGAAAGATTCGAATTGTTTTGTGATGGAGTTGAAAGAATATCCCGCGCCGTCATTATATCACTGACAAACAGCATGTACCCGACAACTACCACGAGCAGAGCGGCGATCCAGATGCTTACGGACTTTGCACGAGTTGCTGTGAGTGTTGCAAACGTCCCGATCATCCAGCACGCCACGCCGACAAAAAGTAAAAAAGCTGAAGTCCAGATAACCGCTTCCATTCCCAGCTGCGCACCCAAAACATACAGCAGCCACACAACGGTGGCCATCATCAGAAAGCCCATGAACTGCTTTGCCGCTACCATCCACGCGCCCGGCTTTGGCAGAAATTTCATCCATGCGGGTTTCATTGTAAGAATCAAATACGGCAACGCCATCCCGAATGCAGTTGCAGTGAAAATCAAAAACGTAACATATGCCGGTTGAGCGAACGCGAAGCCGAGCGCCGTCCCAAGAATGGGCGCTGTACAGGGAGTTGCAAGAATAGTCGCAAATATCCCTTCGGAAAAAGGTCCCACAAATCCTTTTTTCTGTTCAGTATTGGCGAAAGCGGAGCCTCTAACACTGAGTCCCGGCAAAGTAATTTCGTAAACACCAAAAAGGCTTAGGCCAAATGCAAAGACGAGTGTGGACATTGCTATCACAAACAGTGGCTCTTGAAACTGGAAACCCCATCCCACGGATTCCCCGGCGGCTTTCAGCAGAGCAACAGCGGAGGCGAGAGAGAGAAACGAGACAAGAATACCAAGGGAAAAAAACCATCCCGATTTTCTAACCTCCGCCGGGTTGTTTCCTGCCATCTTCACTAATCCAAAAATTTTCAGCGCAATTACCGGCAGAACACAAGGCATGATGTTGAGCAGAAGACCTCCAAGAACCGCAAACAGTATGTACATCAAAAGCGACTGCTCTGCCTGGGCGGTTTCGATAGAGGTGAATTTTCTATCCAGCAAACTTTCTGTTTGCACGGGAACTCCGGATTCGTCTGTGAGCGGAATCGCAGCGACAAACTCTTTCGAGAGCGGGACTTCAATAGCAGCGGCCTTTTGTGCCTCACCATCTAACCGATAAACAACAACGCCGCGCAATGCGAGAGGGTTCATTACTTTTTCGGAGGCAGAAAGAGATACTCGCAACAATACTGTTCCGCCTTCCGTTGAGACTTGTGTCCTGCCGAGTACCAGATCACCGGCGGGCTCAGGGTAGAAATCCGGGGTGTTGTTCTTGTCAAAGCGTTTTGTTCCGTTTGCGGTTAGATGAAATTCCACCATCCCGTTTTTCGCGTCGGTGATAACGGAGATTCCGGCATCAGCAGATAATTTTTGTGGAATCTGTTGCCGGTACTTTTCAAAGATGACCGCATTCGCTTTCTCAATTACTCCAGCGCCTACCGGGAGTTTCATCTCAACATGCGCGTCGCCGGGAACGCAGAGTTTTTCGCATTCAAGCCAGTTTACATCCGCTTTCAATGTTACTGAAGCGCCCGCCTTGATCGAGGATGGCGGGACAATTTCGACCAGTAACATGTTTTCCGATTCATATCCAAGCGTGAGGACATCGCCGCTCTCACTGTATTTATGGGGCAGTGGCCACTGAATGTCGCCCGCAGTAAAACCGTCGGGGAGAGTCCATTTGATTTCAGTCGGTAACCCTGCTTCACCGGGATTTTTCCAGTAGGTGTGCCAGCCTTCATCCATCTTCATCAAAACACCAACAGTGAAGGGAACACCGGGCTGAACGTGCTTCACACTTGCAAGCAACGATACTTTAGTGTGGTGCGATTGGGTTTTGCCGGAATTCCTGGGCGTTTGGAATTGTGCAGAAGTAACAGAACAAACCAGCAAAATGGAGAGTAGAATACTTAGTAGTCTGGGGCGCATGACCAAAATATTGATTCAGAGAAAAAGAAACTGGTTAAATGGTAGCTAAAAGCGAGAGAACAAACAAGAAGTGGTATTGCGGAGGGTTCACTACTTATGCTTCTCATCCGTGCGATGAAGAAAATTTTGCTTCCACCGTTTGCGGATCAGCAGAAGAATGTATCCGAAAATGACGACGCCGAGAATTCCGATCAGAAGAAGATTGTCCCGGAAAAAATCTATGTCGTTTGGAGTTTGCATGGTTGGTGTCTTTTGATACGCAATGGTCCGGGAAAAGTTGCTGATAAAATATAGTCACCGATTTACAGCGAGTCAAGGCATGGAAGCTTGGGGTTGTGTCTCAGTTTCAAAATAAGTACGGCGCTCATCGCGAAACATGTCATGCTGAAATGCTCTTATTCAGCATCCAATCAGATTTTTGCCAGTTCAGATTCCGAACATCCCGACTTGTCGGGACGGAATGACCACGGTTCGTA
>JBBRUI010000343.1:0-4593 GCA_038247945.1 Bacteroidota bacterium
ACAAGGGAAAAACTCCTCGGCGAACGCAGCGCTTTAGGGGAGGCGCTGATTCGCCGGGGAGATTATTTTACGTGTTCAATTTCGAGAGTAATCCGCCATGCAAGTTACAGCGAGCAAACGGAGTATGAAGCGAAACAGAGTGTTCACTCGGGTGACCGGCACATTCCCATCGTTTCGCAAATCAGACGGAAATATTCTCGCCGGCGTTGCCTCCATGAACCTTGGTATTGCAAGAAAGATTCTTGGCGATGTCGATGGAGCGATTACTCAATTCCAACGGGCCAGGTCCCACTTTGAGGAAGGAGGCGACTTGGCGCGGTTGGCTGAGGTGCATCATCTGATGGGAATGTCGTTTCTCACCAAACAACTGTCGCCGGAAGCGATGAACGAATTCGAACATTCGTTGAGTCTCGCAGGAAGCAGCCGTGAGAAACGAGGTCTTGCATTTCTCGGTAAAGCCTACGCGTTTTATTATATGGGTGATTTCAAAACTGCTCTTTCGCTCGTAGACCGGTGTCTCGCCAGCCGTTCAACCCTTCATGACCGAATGTACCTGGCCGATTTGTACAGGCTTAAAGAAATGATCCACGTTCAACGCGGAAATACACATGAAGCGGAAACGGCGTTTCAAAAAAGAAGGAACCTGGCAGGAAGTGATCCATACCGCAATCGTAAAGGAGAAATCAACAAATGAACTTCGACGACCTCGTAAAGCAGCGATTCAAGGTCGAGGAAAGTGTCGAAACAGCGACCACTGAGGAAATCGGTGCAGGCAGGAATTTCGAAACCATACTAACCATTGTCAGGAAGATCAACACTTCTCTTGTCCTGTCGGATGTACTCGAACTGGTGACTGATGAAGCCATCCGGATCGCCCGCGCGGAGCGGGGATTTATTATGCTCGCCGACGCCGACGGAAAACTTCAATTTGTTGTCGGGAGAAATAGCACCGGGCAAACAATCAAAGCGGAAAGTTTTCAGGTGAGCTCGAGTGTACCGGAAGACGTCTTCAAAACCGGCGAGTCGAGTTGCATTGAAAATGCTTTGGCGGATGAACGCTTCGAACATCGGCAAAGCATTATGAGTCTTGCGCTCGAAACAATCATTTGCGCTCCGCTTAAAACTCAAGAAGAAAAAATCGGCGTGTTGTACGTGGACAGCAGGTCCATTCAATCGATAGACAAGGCGGACATCCTGTACGGCTTTGAAATTCTTGCCGGCCACGCCGCGATTGCAATCAAGAACGCCCGGCTGTATGCAGACCTTAAACATACATACAACGAATTGAAGCAGGCGAATCTCCACATCATCCATTACGAGCGCATGGCGATGAAAGGTGAACTCGCTGCCGAGGTAAGTCACGAATTGAAGAATCTGGTTTCCATTGTACTGTTGAGCTTGCAGCGACTCCAGTTAAAACTCGGCACCATTTCGTCGGAAGAGATCAACAGGATTATTGACCTGACTATTGCGGGTGTCCGGAAGATCGAAGGGTTCTCAAAAAATCTATTGAGCAGAGCAAGACTTTCATCCAGGATGATGCCTCTGAACATTAATAAGATCGTTAATGACTTTGTCGATTTTATGAGATTCCTCCCCCGGTTCAAGTTGAACACCATCACGACCAATCTGGATGAGAATATCCCGTCAGTGGATCTCGACATCGATCAGATTCAGCAAGTCTTGTTGAACCTGATGAACAACGTTGTTGAAGCTCGAAAAGATGCCAATATCGACCTTCGAACATATTACTCTCCTGAGTTTGGAGAAATAAGATTGATTGTGAAAGATAACGGTCCCGGTATTGACCCGGCAATTCTACCCAAATTATTTTTTGAGCGTGTCACGGATAAGAAGGATGGTCATGGGTACGGATTGACCGTGTGCCGCCAAATCATTGAGAGTCACGGTGGAAGTATTCAGGTTGAATCGCCCAAGGGTGAGGGGGCAACATTTGTAATAAGGTTACCGGCTGCGGCAAAGTAAGAAATTGTTTCTGGTCTCAGAGAGATAGGGGATGTCCGTACAAGGATATCCCTTTTTTGTTGAAACCTATCCCGACGGTGAGATGTTCTGTTTACAAGGCTAATCCCGGAAGGAGGACCAAATGAGAAAGTCGGTGGGCATATTGTGGACCGTCGCGGTGATCGTCGGTTGCGGAACTTCGAAATTATTCGACGCGGTGCCGTCCGGTATCAACAAAGAAAAAATTCCGAAGCAAACGATTGAAATGACGGCTGAGCGCTTTCATTTCACTCCGGAGGTTGTGAAAGTGAAAGAAGGGACGCTGGTAACCCTGAAGCTCACCGCACTGGACGGAACTCACGGCTTTGCCCTTGATGCATTCGGTATCGACGAAGAGCTTGAGGAAAAGAAACCGAAGACTGTTGAATTCTACGCCGTGAAGAAGGGAGAATATAAATTTCACTGCTCGCACATTTGCGGGATCGGACATTTAGGAATGTCCGGGAAAGTTATTGTTGAATGACGTGGACGAAAACCCATCGTTAGAAAACTTACCGCCAAGGCACCAAGACGCCAAGTCTTCGTTTGGGAAAAGCGCCTCGTGCTACGCGTTTTTCTGTCCGAGGGCGTTGCCTCTACGAGGTCGTAGACCCTCGGCCTATAGTATTCCACTTCGTGGAAATGCGCACAATTGATGCCTTTGGCAAAAGGGTGATATATCTATTTTACGTAACATCAGTCATTGAATGAGCAGCCCGTTCACGATTCCAATTTGCCATGCGAGAAACATTCCGAATGCGATGCTCACTATGCCCGCGATTCCCCGGACAAGTTTATTCATTCCTTCGGACTTGTTCGCTGTGAAGACAAACGGGAGTCCGATTAACGTGCTCATCAAAAACATTCCGCCAATAGAACCCAGCCCGAATATCGCGATGTAGCTCAACGCCAATGCTCTTGATGGAATAGTCGCAAGCACGATGAGCATAAGCGCAGCGCTGCCAGCCAGCCCATGTATCATTCCAATGACGACAGATTTCTTACCGCTTCTGATGTGGCTTTTCAAATGTTTGAATGTGAAAAGCGATAGCAGAGAGGAATGAAAATATTTAGAATGAATCGGCGGATGAACATGGAGATGCGTACTCTGTTCATGGGCCTGTATCAGCAACGCCCCACCTCGCAACTTTCGTAAAGCGTTCACTCCAAGAACCATGAGCATCAACGCAACAGCGAATTCCATTCCCAGCGCAATCCTTGCCGGTATCTGAACCTGCAGCGCAATCACGACAACACCAACCAAAAGCAGCGAGGCGGTGTGGCCGACTCCCCACAACGCCCCGACAATGGATGAACTGAAAACCCCTTTCCGCTCGCCGACAATGTTCCACACTGCTACAAGATGATCGGGATCCAACGCGTGCTTGAATCCCAAAACGAATCCGAAGATGAGAAAGCTAAAGACCTCTGTTTGCATCAACGCCGCATTTCCTTTTTTTGCCCGGACAATGTAGCGTAACTTCTGCAAACAATCTACTTTTTGGGGAATGTCTCAGTTTGGTTCCGTCATTCCCGCCTGCCTGACGGTAGGCAGGCATGTTGTTAGCGGGAATCCCCGCCTGCCTCAATTGGCTAATTATGGCGGGCAGGCAGTCAAAAGGTTTCTCTCTTCTGGATTCCCGACAAATGCATTCGGGAATGACAATGCTGGGCAGGCTGGCATTCGGCAAAATGCATTGCAGTAACTTTCGGATAAGTAAATACATCAAACTGAGTCACTACCACTTTTGGATGACGATTTTAGTTTGTGGAAGCAACCCCGGTCAGCTCACTCAATGTAGCACGAGCCGGTGCAGAGTAAAGTACGTTTATGTATGGATTGACGGCAACCGCCGCCCGGAGAAATTCTCTTGCTTTTGTTTTGTCGCCCGCCCCGTGATAAATCATACCGGCATGGTACATCATTGCAGAGTTCTTCGTACCAAGACGCAATGCCCGGTCGATGTAGGGAATCGCTTCGACAATTTTGCCATTCTTGTATAACGCCCACGCATACGTGTCGAGCGCCTCTATGTTGTTCGGGCGACGAGTGTATTCATTTCCTGCCCGCTCCACCGCTTCTTCAAGATGAATATCGTGATTGGCGCAGAAGGCGGCAAATTCTTTATCAACGTTCCATCCTTCTTTCGTGTGGTCCGAGAATTCTTTCATTACCAGTTCGATGGCTTCATTGGCGAGTGAGGTTTGGCCGTTCGCACGGTAGATGTTCGCGAGTTCTTCAATGAAGCTGTGTTCCGGCGTTGTTTCCCACGCGGTTTTCAGCAACTCAATTGCCTCATCATGCTTACCCTGTGCGCACCGGACTTGTGCCAGTCCCGCCATTGCGAAAGCATACTTCGGGCGTTCCTGCAGGATTCCCTTGAAAATAAACTCAGCAGTATCCAGCGCGCCCTGATTCACGAAGAGCTTGCCGAGGTTGAAGAATGCCCACGCCCGGTTCTCCTGGCCGGATACTCCTGATTCTCCCGCCATCTGCATTGCACGGGCAGCACCGGAATTGTCGCCGTAAATTTCGCGGAGGTAGGAGGCACGCGCATACGAACGCAGGTCAGGACGGATGCTGATCAT
>JBBRUI010000344.1:0-4586 GCA_038247945.1 Bacteroidota bacterium
ATGATGTTCTCGGGAGAAAAGTTGGAGAACTTGTAAACGGCTATCGCAAAGCTGGATATCAGTCTGTTACATGGAACGCTATCGATCGGGCGAGCAGCGTCTATTTCGCACGCTTCACCGCCAGCGATGAGTCCGGGAAAGTGAGACTTTCTAAGATTACAAAATTGGTTCTCGCAAAGTAGTTATTCAAACCGGTCGCAGTTAACATCAAACGCAAAGCCCCATCTCCGCAGATGGGGCTTTCGATTTCATTTCACGTCCCCTTTGCAACTCTTCTAAAATTAAACTACTTTTGTGGGAACCTCCCGAAGGGATGCCTTCGGCGCACGTGTTGAGGTTCCAGTGCTGTCCGAAGGACTCCTTCGGAGGAGCAATTTCCGTCCCATCTAATCCTGAGCAGCCTATGCGCATACTCCTTGTTGAAGACGAAAAGAAAGTTGCCAAGTTCATCCAGCAAGGTTTGGAAGAAGAACACTACGCAGTGGACGTTGCCAACGACGGCGAGAAGGGCTTGCAGATGGCAACGAACGAGGAGTATGATCTTTTGATACTGGACGTGATGCTGCCGAAGATGAGCGGGCTTGATCTAATAAAAAGCGTTAGGGCAAAACAGAAGACCACCCCCACGCTCATGCTTACGGCAAAGACCGCAACGGAAGATAAAGTCGCCGGGCTTGACAGCGGCGCCGATGATTATCTTACGAAACCGTTTGCATTCGAAGAGCTGGTTGCACGAGTACGCTCGTTGTTGCGCCGCGGGGCGCAGGAAAAATCAACGCTGCTCAAAGTCGCAAACCTCGAGCTCGATACCGTTTCGCACAAAGCAAAGCGCGGTGGAAAAACAATTGAGCTGACGGCAAAGGAATATTCGCTGCTTGAATATTTCATGCGCAACCGCGATCGCATCCTCAGCCGCACCATCATCTCGGAACATATCTGGGATTACAATTTTGACACGGGCACAAACATCATCGACGTGTACGTGAACCACCTCCGCAACAAAATTGACGACGGCTTCGAACCCAAATTGATCCACACTGTCCGCGGGGTCGGGTATGTTATGAAAGAAGGATAAGTCGTGGCGTTTTGGCATCAATCGATCCGCACAAGACTGACATTCTGGTACACGCTGCTCGTTGTTTCAACGCTCGCTGCATTCGGACTTGCCGCATACATTTACACACGCAACCAACTCTCCAACAATCTCGATCTCTCTCTGCGGAATGAAGTCCGTTGGGTGAAGGATTACATCTCACCGCAGGCGAGTAAGGTCAAACCCAGCAAGCGTTCCATCGACGCCTTGCTGCGGAAAAAAAACAACCGGCTGCCCCAGGCTTTTATCGGGCCGGTATTGCCGGATACAACGGCCGAAGAAGCTGATGAAATCTGGAATCAGATTTTCAAACACTCGCTCCTCAGTCCGAAGAAGACATTCATCCAGGTGGAGGATACCCGCGGTACCATCATCTACCGCAACTTCGGGCTGGGCGTGGATAGTCTTTCGATTCCCGACAACCTTCCGCTCAATGCGACAACACTGATTACTACCAAGCAGAATAACACAGGCCTCCGGATGGCGGCGTTCCGTGATGCCAACTTCACCATTGTGGTAGCGTACTCGCTCAGGGAGCTGGACGATGTACTCGAGAATTTGTTTTCCATTTTTTTGTACCTCATTCCCATTGTCGTTCTTGTTTCAATTGTCGGCGGACTGTATCTGGCGAACAAAGCGCTGGCACCCGTTCATGATGTAACAATGCGTGCAAGAAAAATTACCGCCGAGAGTCTCGACCAGTCCATTCCCCAACGTGCGATCGATGATGAGATCGGCCGGTTGATTCAAACGATGAACGACATGATTCATCGCCTGCATAATTCCTTTGCCCAGGTTCGCCAGTTCTCCTCCGATGCCTCCCACGAGCTGCGCACACCGCTCACGATTATGCGGGGGGAAATTGAGCTTGCGCTGCGCAGCGAAAAAAATCCCGACGAATACCGCAGCATCCTTGCAAGTACGCTGGAGGAAATACTTCGCCTTAAAACAATCATCGACAACCTGCAGACATTGGGCAAAGCAGATCATGGGTTGTATGACATGAAGCTTGAAGAGGTCCATCTTGACGCGATGATAAAGGATTTGTATGACGACAGTACAATGCTTGCGGCCCCCAAAGAAATTACGGTCGAACTGAAGAAAGCCGAACCGGTGACAATCGTCGGAGATAAAGGCCGGCTGCGCCAGTTGTTCCTGAATCTGGTGGACAATGCAATCAAATACACTCCGCCCGGCGGACACATTGCGCTCTCCGTTGAACGGCAGAATGGCTCCGTGTATGTAGAAGTCGAGGATACGGGCATCGGTATTCCCTCTCAGGATATAAACAAAATCTTCGACCGCTTTTACCGTGTGGACAAAGCACGCTCACGGGAAATGGGCGGTACCGGCCTGGGACTTTCGATTGCAAAATGGATCGTGGAGCTTCATCGGGGCGATATTGAAGTTCAAAGCGAAGTAAATAAAGGCAGCAGGTTTATTGTCCGGCTGCCGATCAACTAAAACTATGAAGGAAAACGGATGAAGAAGTTCAGAAGTCTCGTTATGATTCTTGCTTTCGTCGTGAGTGTATCCGCGCAGGATGTTCCCAAAAAGCCCGAAGCAATTCCGCCCTCCGAGGCAACGGCGCCCGCCGAATCAAATATTCCGATACAGGAACAAAAGCCCGTTCCGGCAAAAGCTGTTATGCAACAGAAGTCCGAAGCCAAAGCAGTGCAAGGAAAGAAAAGATTGAGAACCGCAACAAAGGCGAATCCCGCAAAGTAGAAAGTGGAAAAGAAGTAGAACGGAAGTCGAAATCCTAAAAACAGAAAAGGGCCTTTACGATAACATTTGCATCGGACGGAGTGATACGCTACTATCACTTAGCACAATGCAACCTTGAGTCATCATCCGGGTCTGCAACTACAAGTGTCCAAGTCTTACATGCTATATTGAAGTAGGTTTTATTTTACAATCACGGCGCAATGGGTGAGTAATCCGGAATGGATAATCGCCGGGGCGCTTTTTTTATTCATTCCGCTTTCTACCTTCATTGCAAGTTTTAAACATTCGTTCAGGAGTTGACTGTGAAGATGTCCTTTCACGTTATTGGGTTGATGTTGCTTTTCATTTCTTGCAAAGATTCCGCACCGGAACCTTCGACGATTACGCCGGGCAAGCGCGATTATACGTGGACAAGAGATACAATCCAGTATCCGGGTAGTTTTCAGACAACAATGGAAAGTATCTACGGTACAAGTGATTCAAATGTTTACGTCGTTGGCCACAACGAGCTTGGCCGCGGAAAAATGTACAGGTATAATGGCATGTTCTGGCAGGTCGTTCCTCTAACTATCGGAGAAGGCGGCCCCATAACCGGAGGAATTCAGTTGACGGAAATCCATGGAAGCGTTGCTAATAATATTTGGGCAGTCGGTAGAGAGAATTTCCTCGATCCGATTTCAGGGCGAGTTCTTGATTCAAGTCTTGTGATACATTTTGATGGGATGCAGTGGCGGAAGGCCGTCGTTCCCCGCAGCACGGAACTTTGGAGTGTGTGGGTTCTCTCGGCCACATCCGTGTGGGCAGGCAGTAGTAGCGGGGCAATACTACAACTCAACGGCACGGTTTGGACGAAATACGAGTTGGGCAAGCAATACTTTTTCTCATCCATCGCGGCGATTTCGCCTAACGAGGTGTATGTAATGGGGCATGTTGACGACTTCGCTGTGCCTGTTGATTCATCCGGCTCATTTCTATTTAAGTTTGACGGTGCTCAATGGAAAAAAATAGATTCCGTTATGCGAACTCCTAGCGCACCGCCACCACATATGGGAATTGCTGTCTATTCTTTCAGCGGGATATTGTACAGTGCAGAGTCTAATGTTTATCGTCGATCAGGAACAAGTTGGACAAAACTTGTCGATGCACAAGTTGGAAGTGTATGGCAAAGCAGTTCGAACAACATTATTGCCGTAGGACGCGCTGTCTGGCATTTCAACGGGTTTGATTGGCAGCAGTATCATCAATTCAGTGGGTTTTCAGATCCATGGTATGGATGTTATACCGATGGCAATGAGGTATTTGCCGTCGGTAACGATAACTCGAAAACATTTATCCTTCATGGAAAGTAATATACTTAATAGGAATTTTGTAAGAATGACAGTTACTCTCATATCGCTCATATCGTTCACTGTTTACACCGGGGCCGTGGCTCGAACCTCTTTGCTCAACACAACGTGTGTAACAAACAAACCTATGATCATAATGCTAAGTGGAATAAGCGAACGCTTAGAACACACAACTCAACGACCGCAAGTCGGATTGACAGATACGATCTCACAATTACAATCGAAATGGTCGGATGTTGGTCCCTGGATAGGTATCAGGGTTGGCGCCCAAACAAATGGTGGACCGATTGATGAACGTTGGACATTGTTTGTAATGTATGAGTACAGGTTTTCTCGGGTGCTTTCTATTCCGTTCGAATACCAACTTTTTGAAGACAACCAAGCAACCTTGCACGAGAGATATCAATTTACAACAGCCC
>JBBRUI010000345.1:0-4515 GCA_038247945.1 Bacteroidota bacterium
CGGAACAGAGTCGAAGTGGGCGCCGCCCTGAGCGATGTTCCGATGATTTGTATCGGAACAGAGTCGAAGTGGCGCCGCCCTGAGCGATGTTCCGATGATTTGTATCGGAACAGAGTCGAAGTGGCGCCGCCCTGAGCGATGTTCCGATGATTTGTATCGGAACAGAGTCGAAGGGCGTTCCCCCGCCAAACAGCGGCGGGGTCGTTGTCCTACGGGGTACGCTTTGCTTCCGTGCCGCCAAACAGCGGCGGCACCAAGCCCTTCGGCCAACTAACGCGCGTAACTAATGCGTCATCTTCCTATTTTGTTTTCGTCGTATCCTGACTCATCATCGGCATTACCTTCCCGCCTTCAAATAATTTCTGATGGCCTGCACGAACCACCGTCATGCCGGACTTCAACCCGCTCAACACTTCAACGACATCCGCCATGCGTGTGCCGAGCGTGAGCGGAACGCGGGCAACTGTGCTGTCCGGTTTTACAACAAAGACGAACGACTGATTTCCGCTTCCGAACACTGCTTCACTCGGTATCGTCAACGCTTTCGGGCGCTGCGCCAACAACGCTGAGATATTCGCAGACATGCCCGGCCGGAATTTGCGCCCCACATTTTGCACACGCGCAACAACGCGGGCGCTGCGCGTGGACTGATCAACCATCGGCTCGATGACCGAGATTTTTCCTTTCAACTCGTAACCGGGAAAAGCGCTCGCCGAAATTACAACCGTCGAGCCCTGCACAAGCTGCGCAAGAAAACGTTCGGGGGCTGAAAACGTCACGCGGATGTCATCAATGGTTGCCAAATCAGTAATCGGCGTTCCGGCCCGCAAAAATGTTCCAACGCTCACGCGCCGCGCGCCAATGTTCCCCGCAAACGGAGCCACGATTCTGGTTTTGGCGAGACGGGCTTTCGCAAGATCGTAGTTTGCCTCCGCGACTTTCAACGCCGATGATGCATCGTCCAGATCCTGGGGCGCGCCCGCGCCTTGATCAACTACGGACTTCACCCGGTCGTACATTGATTTGCTCTGCGCTCGTATTGCCGCGGCCCGGGCAACCTCTGCCGCCAATTGCGAATCATCCAACTGGGCAATCACTCCGCCACGCTGAATAAATCCTCCCTCTTTAAAAGGAAGACTCTTTACTGCTCCATCGATTTCAGAGACCACCGTAATCGCTTCGAGCGCTTCAATTGTCCCCACACCTTCAAATTTATCGGAGACGGTTTGTTCCGTCACGGGAGTCACTTCGACGGGCATGGGAGGCATTGCAAATTTTCCCGGCCCGCCTTTTCCTCCGCAACCGGATATCAGCGCAAAGAGTAGAGAAATGAATGCGATAAATATTTTTTTGAAAGCAGAATTCATGAGCATGGATTTATACCTTTTTGTTTTCGATTGAGCTATCTCAACCACGACTTGAAGAGCTTGTGTGAAAAGGTCATTCCGAACTTGATTCGGAATCCATATTGGCAAATCCCGCTCGCTTTGATGGATGCTGAAACAAGTTCAGCATGACGAACAGCCTCTGAAAGTCGTGGCTACATTCACAAACAAAACATCTTCGCGGGTTTTAACCCAAAAAATAATTTTAGTTAGATGGAGTATACGCGCCCGAACTTAACTGTCTAAGATTTGCTGCCGCTTTTGCACTGCGCACAAGCGCCTGTGTATATCGTTGTTGAGCCACAGCGAAATCCGCTCCGAGGCGCACAAGCTCAAATGCGGTCGAGCGGCCGTTTTGAAATTGAATCAATCCGATGCGGAATTGCTCTTGTGCGGCTTCAACGCCTTCACGCGCTGCCTGCACGCGCCGCGTACCGTTTGCAAGATCCCGGTAGCTCGCCCGGACTTGTTCTTCCAGAATTCTTGAGAGTTGCACGCGCCGCTGCTCAGCGATAACAACCTCGGCATCGAGCCTGTCCTCTTCTCCCAATCCGCTCCGCAAACCAAGTGGAATCGAAACCTCGACCCCAACACTCCACGTCGGGAAATTACGCTTCAATGCCTGGCTTACTGCATCGCCGAAACTTCCGCCGACTGTCGTGCGGAGTGTGTCACTTCCAAAGATAACATCACGCGGCATACCTGTGAGTCCGTTGCCGCCGAGCGATCCGACGAAGTCAACTTTCGGCAGCGCTTCCCAGAAGGCTGCTTTGGCGAGTGCGCGTTTCGCTTCCACATCAGCTGCGGCTGCCTGCACACCTAAATTCTTTTCCAGCGATTGCTCGACAAGCTGGTCGATCTCACCAATAGAAAAATTCTCCGGCGGATTATCGACCGCTAAAAGTCGAAGCTTGCCTGCCTCAGGACGTTTTCCCGTGAGCGTTGAGAGTTGATCCGAGAAACGATCAAGCAGTTCTTCACGATCGAGCAGAAGAATTTCCTGCTCAGCGCGAAACGTCCGTGCGGTGGCAACCTGGTTTGGACCGATAAGTCCGGTTCGTGCGCGTGTTTCGGTTTCTTTGAAGAACGCCTCTGCACGGTCGCGGGTAAGTTTTTGCACGGCGTAATCACGCGCGGCCGCGTACAAGTCCCAGTAGCTTTGTTCAACTTGCGCGCTGACGGCGAGAACTTCCTGTTCGTATCGTGCCTTTGCAGCGTCAAGTTCACTGTCGGTACGCGAAAGATTTTTTCTCGCGGACACAAAAAAGCCGCCAAGCAACGGCTGCCGCACGCTCAGGTTGCCGAACGCTGTGTATTGAGGATTGAGGAATGCAAAACCGGAATTCGTTTCCAGCTTCACAGTATTGATCGATGCTTCAAGCCGGGTCCCGATCGGGAGGTTCATACGGAGCCCGCCGTTCGCATTGGTCTGTTTGGTTGTAAGGACAGGCGCTCCCGAAAAGAACGACGCCGTTGCCTCCTGCCGGTCCGAGTAATTCATGTTGAAAAAAAGTTCTGGGTCGAAAAATCCCGCTTCTCTTCGTCTCGCGCCTGCAGCGGCCATGTACGCAGCCTCCGCTATGCGGACGGACGTGGCGTTCCCTAACGCTTCCTGCACAGCGAGATGCAACGGCAGCGGTATTCCCTCTAAATTATCGACGATAGCCTGCAGAGCGCTGTCGGGGTTCGTGGTCGTGTTAGCGATCCGGTCAGTTGATTGAGTTTGCGCAGCGGTGAAGGAAACGATTCCGAGAAAGGTCGTCAGCAGAAAAAATGTTTTGAGCATGCGTGCGGATTGTTTTTGTAATCGATTAGAAAGAGCGGGTACAACTTATCCAATATCAGGGAAACTCTCAACTCTGAACTCAGTCTTCAAAATTCCTGATTCTGCTACTACTTGAATGTAGTAAATGCTGTGACACATTTGTAACAAATATTACTACACCTTAAATCCGATATAGAAATTTCACGCTCTACGAGTCGTAGACAAAGCTGCAAAGGCAAGATTCAAAATGTTTTATTCGATCATGAGTATTCACCTGTCTGGTGAATTCTCCATCAGACAGAAGTGTTTCGGTATTCGTTCCATCTTGGCGTTCTTTGTCTACGACTCGTAGAGCGCTTTTGTCTACGACTCGTAGAGCGTGAGACTCTATATCGGGAATCAGGGAGAAGTAGATTGTTGCAACTCTCCCGCCATCTGCCTATCATCTAGCTGTAGTCACCATCTCCGAAACACAAACAGTTCCCCTTCCAACTGATGAGCACACGCCCGCTGCGGCGGCCAACGGCTTGACGGATCCGCGATGAACAGAATAATCTTCCCTCTTTTTATATCTCTTGTCCTGATGACGAGCGTTGCGTCCGCGCAGTTTTTTTACTTCGGCCGCAACAAAGTACAGTACACGGAATTTGAATGGCATGTGCTGAAGACCGAGCATTTCGACATCTATTATTATCCCGAGATGAAAGACCTTGCCGAGCGCGGAGCGTTCTTTGCGGAAGAAGCGTACAAACGCCTCGAGATCAAGTTCAACCATTCCCTCGTGCAGCGTGTGCCGCTCATTTTCTACAGCTCGCATCTTCATTTCCAGCAAACCAATACAACCGGCGGATTCATTCCCGAAGGTGTCGGCGGCTTCTTTGAGTTCCTGAAAGGAAGAGTCGTTATCCCGTCCGACGGATCGACCGCGGCGTTCAAGCACGTGATCAACCATGAGCTTGTGCACGTGTTCATGCACAGCAAGCTTTCCCGCGTGTTGGTCGACCATCGCAAGACGCAGGACCGTATGCCGCCGCTCTGGTTTACCGAGGGGCTTGCCGAATACTGGTCCACCGAATGGGACACGCAGGCAGAAATGGTGATGCGCGATGCAACGCTGAACGATATTGTCGTGGGCGTGAACGACATGGACAGAATTTTCGGATCGTTCCTGATGTACAAAGAGGGACAGAATGTTCTGCAGTACATCGGTAAAACGTATGGGGAAGAAAAGATTTTGTTGCTGATGGAAAACTTCTGGAAGGAAAGTTCGTTCAACGCCATTTTCAAAATTACGATCGGCAAGAACTACAAAGAGTTCGATGAAGAGTGGCTGTACGCGCTGAAGAAACAATACTATCCGCTGTA
>JBBRUI010000346.1:0-4514 GCA_038247945.1 Bacteroidota bacterium
GACAAGAGCCACCACTACTTTCTCTTGCCAAAACCTTTATCGAACAACTCTATAGGCTGCGCTCCGCTCAAACATTTGAACTATTATTTGTGAAAAATATAGAAAGAGAGTTGCTGAATGTCAAGGAGTTTTTGGAATCCGGGAGCTTAAGAAGCATCATTCTCTCACATTTACTAAGTGCTTCCTTGTAGTAACCTGACATTTGCTGCGTTCTGGGTAGTGTCTCAGTTTCCAAAATAAGTACGGCGCTCATCGCGAAACATGTCATGCTGAAATGCTCTTATTCAGCATCCAATCAGATTTTTGCCAGTTCAGATTCCGAACATCCCGACTTGTCGGGACGGAATGACCACGGTTCATAAACTAAGACACTACCGCGTTCTGACTTTCATTGATTCTCAACCGCAGTTTGGTTAGATTTACTAAACTTTTGTTCGGCATTGTTTAGAGTCCCACAATCCGGGTATGCATGGCGAAAACAATTCAGGTGTTATTCCTCTCCAGTGAAGTTGAGCCATTTGCTAAAACCGGTGGTCTGGCAGACGTTTCCGGCGCTTTACCACACACGATTTACAACCTCGGTCAGGAAGTCCGCATCATGTTGCCGCGATACGGCAGCATTAAAGGCACCCCCTCAAAACTTCACGATATGATTCGCTTGCAGGGGATTGATGTCCCCATCGGCGACATGGTCCTCAAAGCAAACGTCAAGTCCTCTTTTATACTGGGCGCGTTCACCAAAGTGCAGGTCTACCTGCTCGATAACCCGGATTTATTCGGCCGGCCCGGCATCTACATCAATCCCGAGACAAAAAAGCCATATCCCGACAACGACGTGCGATTCATTTTCTTCTGCCGCGGCGTTCTTGAGATGTTGAAAAAGATGGGCTGGCAGCCGGACATCATCCACTGTAACGACTGGCACACTGCGCTCGTGCCGGCGTTCCTGAAAACCCTCTACAAAGACGATAAGTTTTACAAAAAGACGAAGACTGTTTTCACTATTCACAACATGGCGTATCAGGGAGAATTCCTCAAGACGACATTTGCCAAAACTCTTTTGCCTCCTGAGTCCGAAGACGACCTTACGCATAACGGTAAAATTAACTTCCTTAAAGCAGGTCTCATTTACTCCGACGTTATCACTACAGTCAGTGCGAAGTATGCAGAGGAAATACGCACATCCGAAGAATACGGATGTGGGCTTCAGGATATCCTTCAGAAAAGAAAAAGCCGTCTCTACGGAATCACCAACGGTATCGATGTCGAGACGTGGAATCCGGCCAAGGACGAACTCATTCCGCAGAAGTACGACTTCAAATCCTACGACCTGAAAACTGAGAACAAGCGGGCATTGCTCGCAAAAATGAAGCTGACTTTCAACGAAAAGACTCCCCTCATCGGAATCGTGTCGCGGCTGGCGGACCAGAAGGGCTTCGACCTGCTCGATGAAATTTTCGATGACCTGATGAAACTCGATGTGCAACTCGTTGTATTGGGCGTGGGAGAAAGAAAACATCACGCGTTCATGGAAAAGGCCGCCAGGAAATATCCCGCAAAATTTTCCATCGCATTACGTTTCGATCATGAACTCGCCCACTGGATTGAAGCAGGCAGCGACATGTTCCTGATGCCGTCGCGTTATGAACCATGCGGCTTGAACCAGCTCTACAGCCTGAAATATGGCACCGTCCCTATCGTACGCGCTACCGGCGGATTAGATGAGACGGTTGAACAGTTTGATCCCTCAAAGGGAACCGGCACAGGATTCAAGTTTGAGAACTACGACGCCAAAGAATTATTGAAAGCCATCCAGCAGGCGGTAAAGGTGTATGCCGACCAACCGACATGGCGGAAGATTGTGAAGAATGGCATGAGCAAAGATTTTTCGTGGGAAGCATCGGCGAAGAAATACATTCAACTCTACCGGAAGCTATTGGATTGACGTCATCAACGGCATATTGCATGCGATGGCGTTTTGATTGGAGCACTGCGGTGAGAGAGAAGGAGTGAGCGGACAACGCATCGGAGTTTTCCTCGATCGCGACGGAACGCTCAACACGGATGTTAGTTATCTTCGCTTCGCGGATGAATTGGAATTGATACCGGGAGCCGCACAAGCGGTTCGAACACTCAATGATAAGGGATTTGCAGTTTGCGTCATCACCAATCAGTCGGGAGTTGCCCGGGGATTTTTGACTGAAGCCGACCTCGTTCCGATTCATGCGCGTCTCCGGGATGAACTGATGCGGGGGGGCGCAACCCTCGACCAAATTTACTACTGTCCTCACCATCCTGTTGCAGGCAACGCACCGTATAATGTTGAGTGTGATTGCCGCAAACCCAAGCCGGGTATGTTGCAACGTGCCGCGAAAGAATTGGCGCTGGATTTACAACATTCATTTGTTGTCGGGGACAGCGTCGTGGATATTGAAGCAGGGAATTCTGTCGGCGCCTGCACGATTCTGGTGCGAACAGGTTTCGGAATGAAAACTTTACAGGTCTGCAGTGAGAAGAATATTCCAATACACTTCGTTGCTGATTCGATTGTGGAAGCGGCCGATTATATTATTAAACAAGCAGAAGGGAGAAACATCCGGAATGATTGATGAGATGAAAATCGTGGCGAAGGGAATTCTGTGCTGCCTCATCATTGCCGCACTTTTTATTGGGTGCAGCGAATCCATAACCAATCCCGCAACGCCGGGCTCAGGATTGTTCAACCGGAATGTGGTGATCAAGAACGACACGCTCTACTCCACCTCCGATACGACATTTCTCCAGCGCATTGCAACCGACGCAATCTTGTTTTCTCCCCTGCCCGTGAATTGGGTTGGGAAGAACGGCAACTACACCGCATATACGGCACTTCGATTTTATCCCCCGGCACGCGACACGATCAATGTCCTTTCGGCAAAACTCACCTTGCGCCTGGTAACGTGGCGCGGAGATACTTCCGGCACGTTCGCATTTACGGTTCATAAGATCCTCAACTCATGGGAACAGACAACGCTGAAGTGGCCGACGGCGGATTCAACGGGCTTCTATGAAACCACCCCGCGGGGCAACACGTACTCGGCCTCTCTGGGACCCGACACACAGAAGATTACCGTTAATCTCGATACGGCGATGGTGCGCGAGTGGTATCGTTCGGGTGTAACATCCTACGGATTTCTTCTGAAGCCGGCACCCGGATGCACGATCATGCGCGGCATCCATGCATTCGATTTCGACTCGACAGGGTTTTGGCCTCAACTCGAAGTAGTAGCCCGCGGCACATCGAGCTCAGTCCCTGATACAACGAAACTTCAGGTGGGTGCGGATACGTACGTGGCGGAAGTCAGCCCGTTCAATCTTCCTCCCGATCATCTCTTTACGCAGGCAGGAATTGCCTATCGCTCCAAAATGAAATTTGATTTCTCACGCATTCCACGAGGCTCGATCATCAACAGCGCGGAATTATTGCTTGAGCAAGACGGGGCACTGACGAAGATCAACAAGTTTACCAAGAACGCCCAGCCCGGAGTCTACACACTTGCGAGCGCGGACTCTTCAATGTATGAAACGGCCGGAGCGCTCGGCACAGTGAAATCCGGTAACACATACAAGTTCGATGTGCGACGCGCAGCGCAACTCTCGGTGAGCGGTGTCAATTATGGAATGCTTCTCCGTCAGCCGGACACGAATGAACTTAGCACGCTCGACGTGTTTTCGTTCTACAGTAAAGAGGCGGCTAACCCGGCGTACCGCCCGCGTATTCTAGTTACCTACACAGTGTTTGAAGAGGAGGAAGTCGTGAGAACGGCATATGTTTTTATAATTGTTATGATTGTCGTTATGCAGGCGTGGGGTGGTAACGGAGGCTCAGCATACACCGCATTCGGCATCGGGGACGTGCGGTATTTTCCGAGCACGCGCAGCGCAGGCATGGGATTTACCGGCATTGGTCTTCCTTCTCCGAATTACATCAACTCAATGACTCCGGCGGCGTGGAGCCGCATTTCAAAAGTGCGGATCGAAGTGAACGCCATGTACGAAGGCATCAACACTGCTGAGACGGACAAGTCGCTCTACCAGGCAAGAGGTTTGTTTAACGGCGCGATGCTTGCGATGCCCCTATCCCCGGCAAACGGTATCGTCTTCGTCGGGGGATTTACGCCGTATAGTTTCCGCGGCTATAACACTTCGTTGAATTCCACGCAGGGAGGCGTGAACTACACCGTCAACGAAATCGGCAAAGGCGGTTTGACGAAAGGGCAGGTTGGGCTCTCTTACGCTCCGGGCGAAGATATCTCCTTCGGTGCATCGTTAAATTATCTGTTTGGTACCACTTCCATCGAGCGGGCGTTCATTCCTAAAACAACAGGCTATTCGGGCGGAACATTATTCATCGAAGAAGAGAACCGCGGCATCAATTTTACATTCGGCGGAATGTTCAACGGGTTTGGAAAATTAACGGAAGGCCTCCGGTCGCTCTCCATCGGATTTGTTGTAACAACACAGGCGAAGATGAC
>JBBRUI010000347.1:0-4476 GCA_038247945.1 Bacteroidota bacterium
ACCATGTTGTCGCCGAGATAAAAAATAAATGTATCGTTCCCGACAAATTTTTCGGCAAGCATAACCACCTGCGCGAGCCCGCCCGGCACTTCCTGCGGGATGTACGTAATCTTCACTCCCCACTTCGAGCCATCACCGACGTAGTTTGGGACTTCCATGCTGTCGGCGTTGTGAACAATTCCAATCTCTTTAATGCCGGCATCTGCTGCGGCTTCGATGGAGTAATAGAGAATCGGCTTGTTGGCGATTGGAATGAGATGTTTGTTTTGTGTGTGAGTGATAGGACGAAGCCGCGTGCCGCGTCCGCCACTTGCGATGAGTGCTTTCAAATGTGCTCCGACATCAGTGAATGGTAAACTGTAGTGAACCGAAACGAACTAAATGCAAAACACCGCAAGGTGCTGTGAGCGACTAACAACCACACAAAAACAAACAAGTCCGAACTCCACCTCAAAATCAAACACGCGACCACATCAGCCAACCTGACTTTGTTGTCAAATTTCTACGTCTGGATTAAGTGTAGAGAAGCGGTATACCTCAGATAGATCAGCATCCTCTGTAACCCTTCGGATGATAAGTGACGTCTTAATGTTCCGGTGAGATACCGCTGAGTAGATCATTCGCGCTGGCTCGTAATCTTTATTCAATGCGTGTCTAACTATGCAGTAAAAATACATTTCAGTATGCTTTGCCATATGGTAGATTGGCATCAGATCGGCAGCTGAAGGCACAACGTGGATCAAGAAGTCTTCCAATTCATCTATCTTCTTATTTACCCAAAACCAATCCATTAGTAATGTGTATAGATTGCTGATTGTGACGCTATCACCACCCGAATCAGAAAAAAATGTTTCAATGCTAATCGACCCTACTTGTGAACGTAAATGCAGTAGAGGCTTCTCGATCTTTCTGTACCACCTCTGGACAATAGCTATGGCATCCCAATCATCAATTTCTTCAGGCCACTCGCTCATATGAGGGCCAAGTTTAATACCTAATTCATTAACATCCATAGCAATTTTACACCACTCATCTCGTGTCATAAGTGTTTTCCTGCCAATTTAAAACTTCCTTGCTCTACAGTACTTTATTTAGCTAGTACCTGCGAAACCCTTCCGCAACGTCCATATTTATCTCCGCTTGAAGCAAGAGATTTATGGAGCCACAAGAATTTCTAACCGATCATTGCTGTTGTCGAAGGAAAGAGTCAGCTTTGAAATCGGCTCTGACACTCTATTCTTATTTTGAGCGAATTCAAATGTTGCCCAGTGTTGATTGACGGACACAAGGGAAACTGGTGGAGTGAAGACATGCCAACGGCTCGATCTATCTGACAAGGAATCAAATATCCGTTGGGCATTTGTCCCTTCCCGAATTGAATTACTAACTACAAAATCAGACCTGACAGTTACAGGCTTTCCAACCCAGCGAGCAAGTTCACGTACTTTTCCAGAACGTATTTCTATTAGTCTCTGAAATATTTCGTCGGAGGCTTTAATCGTTTCCGAACCCTTTCTTACCCAAGATATTCCGCCAAAGAAAGGGGTTTCCCCGCTATATTCTATTTCAACTCTTACACAGTTCTTGCCTTCCTTCTGAAAAACAGAAGACTGCCATAATAAAGCTGGGTAAATTCTATCACACTCTTTTCGTATTGTTTTCTGCACTTCATCAGGATTCTTGACTCCAACAACAGTCCCATCATCCTTCTCGCCAATGACCACTATTGCAATGTGGCCTGGTTTGACAGAATTTGCGAAAGCAACAAATGTCTTCAACAAATCCTTAAGATCGGACTCGACCTTTCGCTCGAAAAGATTATCTTCCCAAGGGCTTTCGCTGTTCTCCAATTATCAGATCCTCGTGTTAGAATAAATCAGGTTGTGTAGTGCCCGCGCTTGCTCTCTATTAATTGAACCTTTCGCCTCAGCGAGCCGCGTTGTCTCGGCGGACATTGAGCCGAAATATGGAACCAGGTTCGGTGCAAATTGCTGCAGCGCCTCAAAATGTTGCGCTACTGTTTCAATCCCTCCCCGTGCAATCGGTCCGCTGAGCGATCTGGCGGGAGACGTCCGTGCAGCATTTTCGAGCGCCGCCTTGATGATCGGCTCGAAGACGGGAAAGAATTTTTTCTCATCCGGCTTCAGCGCGGCGAACATTTGTTCAAGAATCCAGAGCAACGTCGTGACGTGGTTCGATGCAACGACGCATGCTGCATGGTAGAGCGCCCGGTGTTCCGGCTTGATGACAATGATCTTGCCGCGCAATCTCGATGCAAGGTTTTTTGCTCTCCGAACAGCGGCTGCGCTGCCATCGACTCCGTAGTAAATTCCCTTCGCACTCGGAAGAATCTGTACCGGCTCAAAATCACGGGGAAATGTTTGTATCGGATGAAACGAAAAGACTGTTGCTCCTTTCCTCGCCAACGGTTCAAGAACGGCGGCGGTCAACATACCGGATGCGTGACAGACGGAAAGCTTTTTGAAATTCAACGCAGCATGCTTTGCAAGATTTATCGCCACTTCCTCAATCGCCCCGTGCGGCGTGGTAATAAAAACCAGATCGGTGTTCGGCGGAATTGCTTTCAGAGACGTGGAAACATTCGCGCACTTGAGAAACTTTCCTGCCTTACGGGCAGACTTACTCGTCCGCGACACTACGCAAACGATCTTGTCGCCGTTCTGCACTAGTATTTTTCCGAGCACCGAGCCTACCTTACCGGCACCGACAATTGCGATATTCACGTTTGATTCACTTGGAAACTTACACGTATGCTACGGCGGAAAGATATCCGACTACGCTGCTGTAATCTCCGGTCACGTCTCCGGAGTTTGAATGGTGGAGGACTTCAATATTCTTCACGCCAAGATGTTTCAAAGCCGACATGACGGCAACAGTAGGTCCACCGCCACACGCCTCTGTGTGCCGGGCTTCGAGATCGGTCATCAATTGCTCGTAATTAAAATCCGCAACATCCTTCAACATTATCATATCAAATTTGTTTGCGATGTCTGCTGCATAATAATGAGAAAGATCTGTCGTCGCCACGAGAAGCGCATTCTCATCTTTCAAAATTTTCGCAAGCACTTCACCCAGTCTAAAACAAAACTCCCGGTTCTGTTCGCCAATCACGAGAGGCAACAATGTGAACGGAGGCAGAACCTCCTGGAGAAACGGCAACTGAACTTCGAGCGCATGTTCCGATCCGTGGCCAATTTCTGAAGCGATTATAAAATCCGCCTCGCCAACAATCGTGTCGCGGAGAGTTTTGTTTATCTCCACCATTCCCAACGGTGTAGCGTACGCTTCTCCCTGATACACAGACACACCTGAGAAGAATTCCCAATGGCTTGGCGATACCACAACGACAGTTTCAAACTTCTCGCCGCGCAATGCTGCAAACGCGTGAGCTGCCGTAAAACCCGAATACAAATAACCGGCGTGCGGAGTGATGATTCCTTTTACTTTTCCTTTCAACTCACTCTTCGGAACCCTATCCACCAACTCAGCAATTTGCCGACGCAACTTTGTTGGATCGGCGGGATAGAATTTTCCGGCAACGGCCGGAGGACGATACATGATTGTAGAGTCCATTACTGCAGGACATTCGATTCGGAAAGTACTTCGGCTTCAAAAACATACATCTCAAGTTCGGGCAGATGGCGCAGCCCGGGCGGAATCCCTGCTTTATTCAGCGCCGCGGAAAAAAAAGATTCACGGTCCAACCCATGTTCAACTGCAACCTGAGGCAGCAGCAATCCCCGATTCATTCCCAGAACCACCATCACGCCGTGAGTACCAATTTCTATTTCATCGATACTGAACACCCGACGCGTCGGCGAAAGAACTGAAACTTCAATGCTTGCAACATCCAATTCGTGCGCAACCATTGGAGAAAAGCGAGGGTCGTCGCTCGCCGCCTTTGCAGCAACTTTGGCAACAACGTGAACGAGCGGTTTGTCTGATTCGATGTAGCCGATGCACCCACGCAGTTCCTGCCCGACACGAATCGTAACAAAAGCGCCGCCCGGCCGCAGCAGATTTTCGTGGAATGAATTCCCCGGTGAAGAGGAATAACCTTTCAGTCTTGACTCGATCGCATGTCTGGCGACCACTAACAGTTCGTGTTTCTCTTCGCTGGATAACATGACAATCATGCGAGCTGTTTCCGAAAGTGCTCTTCATATTCAACGTAACGAAAAACGACGCGAGTTTCAATGGTAATTCACCTCCCGTACATGCAGTTCTGATTGCTTCTCCTCCACCCATTCCCTAAATTGACCTCAATAGTTCCAGTACATCATGTCGCTTTTCATGTTATGCGACATTGCCCTTTCACCTCCGAAGGTCGATGACTCGACTCGTCGAGAGTCCTTCGGACAACCAAGAAGGAGTTATCT
This sequence comes from Bacteroidota bacterium, assembly GCA_038247945.1. Lineage (GTDB taxonomy): Bacteria > Bacteroidota > Ignavibacteria > UBA10030 > UBA6906 > CAADGV01. Next base: position 4,401 of record JBBRUI010000347.1, read on the forward strand.
TTTGAAAAACATTCTTGTGCTCTTAAGTGTATTCTTTGGCGTACTGTTCTTTTCGCCTATCGAATCTCAAGCCCAG
>JBBRUI010000348.1:0-4474 GCA_038247945.1 Bacteroidota bacterium
AGCGTTTCTGCGCGTTGTAACAACTTCAAAAAGATGATGCGTGGATCCGGAATCGGTAAAATCCCCTGAAAATTGTTGTTCCTATAAAGTCGAACAATGTATCTTAATCTTGCAAGTCAAAAAATCAAATTACTTATCAGTTGGCTGGATCGACAATGGGACACCCACGAGAACCTCGCCGACGATTCTGGGTGACCGCCTCCAGGGCCTGTCGGTCGAGCAAAACGGTGTCTTCCTGAACATCCAGGCCGCTGGTAATTCTACAATCCGTATCTCCGATGCCCAGGGTCGACTGGTGCGTCAGGTGACCGGTAGCGGACCGATTACTATCGATACCCGCAATATGGCCATTGGTGCCTATACCGTTTCTGCAGATCAGAACGGCAATCGTTTGACAAAACAAGTGATGATTGCCAGATAATCAGCGCTTAAATCACCACCAAGGCGACTGCGCCAGGGGTGAGGGTTTTTCTATACGTCGGTACGTCTTTACGACGATACCGCCGTACCTGTATCCGGGAGTTTTCGGGCTTTCCCTCCAACTCACTATAGCTATCCGGGAGATACCTTTTGCGCAAACCGCCGCCACCTCATCATCCCATACACCTCCGTCCCAACGACCGGATCGTGTTCCTGGGCGATTCGATCACCGAGCAGCAGCTCTACACCAACTACACCGAAGCGTACCTTGTTTCGCGGTATCCCGAGCTCAACCTGACATTCTTCAATGCGGGCTGGGGTGGCGACACGGCGGCTGGTGGCGTGAAACGCCTGGAACGCGACGTTCTGTTCTGCAAGCCTACGCTGGTCACGATCTGCTTTGGCATGAACGATGGCCTGTACCGGAAACTCACCGATACGATTCGTACCGAGTTTGCGGCATCGATGCGCGAGATGGTTTTCCGGCTGCGGTCCGCCGGCGTGAGGGTCGTGCTGCTCACGCCCGGTTTTGCCGACGAAAACGTCGATAACAATCTGCGTGCTGTCAAGTATAACCGTGTTACCCTTCGCGCGCTTGCCGATGAGGTTCTTGAGTTGGCAAAACGCGAATCCATTCCGGCATTCGACCTGCACGCGCTCATGACCGATGTCGATCGCCGGGCCCGCATGGCGAAGTCGGGAATCAAGTTGACTGCCGAAGGAATCCATCCAACCCCTGGCGGGCATCTGGTCATGGCGTTTGGGCTGCTCCAGGCACTCGGGGTTGCGCCCCACAGTCACGAGGTCGAACTGGACTATCGCACCGCCACGGTCACCGCCTCTAAAGGCATTGTCGCGAAGGTTGTGCGCAACGAACGCGATGTGCGGATCTCGGTGCGCATGCCGACGCTTCCATTCTTTGTTGAGGAAGCCGCCCGAGCGGTGCTCCCGTTCGTGCCCTTTGAGGAGATGTACAATAATCTGCGGGTTCGGGTGACCGGATCGACAAGCAAGGCGTGCTCGCTGCGAACCATGGGGCTTGCGCACCTCACGGGTCTTACGAAAAAGCGGCTCGCTGCCGGAATCAATGTTTTGTCTCTGTCGGGCGTGGCCACTCCTGTCAGTATGCCAGATTCCACAAAGGTTTTCAACCGCACGAACGAGAAGACGCAGGTGTACTACAAACTGTGGCGCGTTATCGCCCTCGACACCCCGTCGTCGATCGACGCTCCCTACTACGACCGTGCCGGTCATGCACTTGCTGTTCGCACTTCGGAACACATCGATCGCGTGCGCGCAAAAGTCATCGCCGCCGCTGCGCGTGATGTCAACATTATCTTAGCTGACGGATCGCTTCAGCCGGGAGAGCTCGATAACGGCGATTTCATCACTTCCTGGAGCCTTGCCGGTCCCTTTCCGAACCCCGTCGATGCCGACCATCTCGGCGGCGAAGCCGCCTTTTCTGCATCGCCGCCAAAGCTCGATAAACGATGGCTCCGGCGCTCGATCGACACATCAAATCTCACCGATTGCCTGACGGGAATTTTCGGCGTTCGCGAATTCTGCACCTGCTATGCGGTCACGACCTTGGAGTCGCCCATCGATCAGAGCTGCGAACTACTGGTGGGCAGCGATGATGGCGTTGCGGTATGGCTCAACGGCGAACTGCTGGAGTCCAGGCTTCAGGTTCCCCGCGGCCTTACGCCCGACTCCGATCGCATGCCGGCACGGTTGCGAAAGGGCAACAATGTCTTGCTCCTGAAGATCTCGCAGTACAACGGAGGCTGGGGCTTTTGCGCGCGGTTTGGAGGGCTGTTGCGATCGGTGAAGATCCAGAATTGAACGGCGCCTTCCGATGTGCGCTGACAAATATCCACGATCGACTGCATAGTACTCCGAGCATAGTTGCTGCTAAACTTGCAGCATGAGATTGGCCCTGAAACTGCTCCCTTTGTGGAAAAGAAAGGCCGTAGTTGAGCGTATCGAAAAGCAATTCGGCAAAACAGTCTCGGTATGGACGGCTGCTCGCTACCTTCGCAAAGCCACCTATACTCCCCAAAAGCCTACACGAAGGCGCTACCAACAAAAACCTGCTGAGAAAGAGCGCTTTCTGCACCGTCGGTTTCCCGCCCTTGCACGCAGTGCTCGTGAACACAATGCGGCTGCGGTTTAGACTTATGAGACAGGGTTTCGTTCTACCGATAGTAGAGGCCGATCCTATGCGCCACGGGGGCTGACTCCCCTTGACGAGATAAGTGGTGTACGGTTTCAATGCAATGTAATCTCTGGAATAACCACCCACGGGCGTGGGGAATCCCGGGTGTTTACCGGAAACTTTACTTCTGAAGTGTTCCTTGTGGTACTGCAGAGTAGAAACGGGAACCTGTTCATCCTCACAAAACTGCTGCTGCGTCTTGCCGCTCTGAACATACCGGGCAACAAGCTTTTCTGTGTCACATGCCATATCTCTCCCGTGAAATGCGTGGAAGAAATATGGTTCATGAAAGCAGCGAACGAAAGATGGGGTTTACCGGATGCTTACGCACCAGCGAACTCGATTACCCCGAGCAGACCTCCTGGCTGCTGTTTTTGAAATACCCCGATGCCCTCGAACACGACAAGGCCACTGAAGCTGCCCTGAGGGGCAGGCTCACGCCGGCCCCCTTCCGGGTTACTGGTTCTTTCTCTGGCGAAAAAGTCGGGGGCAGATTTTCTCGCGCTTTTTGAATTGGGCCGAGAAGTAAAGTGGGTCGTCATAGCCGATCATGGTGGCGATTTCCTTTATCGACAAGGCTGTTTCGGAGAGCAGGTGGCGTGCCCAGGCAAGTTTCTGGCGGGTGAAGTAGTTGATGGGGGAGGTGCCCAGGTGGGCGCGGAAGAGCCGGTTGAAGTGGGTGGCGCTCAGCCCGACATGCCGGCAGATTTGATCGCTTGACAATTGTCCCGACAGTCGGCTTTCCATGTAGGAGAGGGCTTTGTCGATACTCTGGGGGTAGCGGGGTTGGCACGAGAGGCTCAGCTCCAGCAGCAGCTCATAGGCAAGCTTGGAGACATGGATGTGGGTGTGTTCTTGGGGGGATTCGAATGCCGCGACAATGGCTTTCATGATGCCGGCGATTCGCTGGGGGTGCAGCGGCTGGATCACATCGCGCTCGATCAGGCCCAGGGAGTGGAGCACCATATCCAGCACCGGCCCCTCAAGGATGGCGATGCCAAGGCGGCGGCCTGGAACCAGGGGCAGACATCGTTTTACTTCAGGGAGGGAGACATCCGGGAGTGGAAAAACCTCAGTGATGTTCAATTCGTTCCCTTTTTTAACTGGGTCGACGATCATATTCCGATCGTGTCGGTGGATGTGGCCAAAAACCGCTGTGTGCTTTCCCGCCCGTCCTGCAATTGACAGAGCACAAAGATTTGAAAATATACCGAGATAAAGGACGCAGTAGTTCTACATCCTGAACGGCACGGAAATTGTTTTGTCTCCGGTGTTTTTATTCCCGGAGATTCTCGTGTCAGCATCCCTTCTCGCATTGCAGGAGCAGGCCCAAGCCGGGGCAGACGCCTTCTGCAGAAGATATATACAGCCCCCGAGGCACAAATCCCGAAGCAAGTCCGGGAGTACTCGCAGCCGACACGGTAATCCATCATCACATCGCACGAGTTCCTCATCGAGCAAGTTCTATCGGCCACGAGACCATGAAGCCTCACCATTTTTCAAGGTTGTTCGCGAGCATTTTGACGAGTTCGAGAAAGTTTATCCGGAGAAGTACCAAGAGCGGTATGGCTACTGGCGGCCGGTGATACGCTCTTCGATAGACAAGTTCCTTAAATGTGGAAACCTTAAGGAAGGGTTCGCGCGGGTCCGCTGCTCAAGAAGCGGCATGTCTGAACCAGATACGCCATATCGTCGCAGATGTAGAATGACATGGGCAGCGTTGATCAAGGCGGTATACGAAGTCGATCCGCTCAAGTGTCCAAAGTGCGGCGGCACTATGAAGATCGTAGGTTTTATTGAAGAAGAGAACGTCATCGAAAAAATCCTTCGGCACTGCAA
>JBBRUI010000349.1:0-4446 GCA_038247945.1 Bacteroidota bacterium
AATCTGATAGAATCCGGGAGACAACTCGAACGAACGCTGCACCAAACTGTATGATCCGGTCGAAACTGATTGTTCGAATAACGCAACTTTGACTTCTTCCGTCCATACTTTTTCGAGGACGAGCGTCTTCGACGAATCAAAGATGTTGACCGTTACCTCATAGGAGGCAACGAACTTATCGTCCTGTTTTACAAAACTGAGTTGTTCGAACGGGATTGCCGCGTACAGATCAAGGCGGCTTTGCCTGGATGTTGTTGACGCAAAACTTATTGCGTCAACATCGAACGTGGCGGTAATATCAGCGGCGGGATTCTGCGTTACTTCTACCTGCGCTTGAACGAGCAGACACTGCACAATCATCAACCCTGCAACACCCAACTTCTTCATTGGCTACTCCTTCCGGTCGAGTTCTTATGGACAAAATTCAGCTGTTTGTTCTCGTGTACTCTTGCCCTCGACCACGCGGGCGTGCCTGTCCTTGAGGCAGGCGTACAAATCATACTCAGAAGCACTTTCAATTGCAACCTGATGAAAATCACCGACGGTCAGGATTTCATCGCTGCGGACGTACACTTCGTTGTCGATCTCAGGTGCATCACGTTCCGTTCGTCCGACATATAATCCTGCTTCAACGCGATCAATCAATACTTTTTGTGTCGAGCCGACAAGCAGTTGATTTTTCTCTTCGGAGATTTCCCGCTGCAATTCCATGACAAGAGATCTGCGGCGCTCTTTTTCTTTTCTGGAAACAGGATCACCTAAACCATACGCCGTCGTTCCGTCTTCCACCGAATATGTAAACACACCCAGCCGGTCGAATCTTACTTCCTCCATGAACTTCAGCAGATCGTCAAACTCCTTCACAGTTTCAGTCGGATATCCGACGATCATGGTGGTGCGAAGGGTAATGTCAGGGACTCGCGTCCGTATCTCGTCAATCAATTCTCTCAACGCCCGCTGCGAGATACCCCGACGCATGGATTTCAATACTTCATCTGCAACGTGCTGCACAGGCATGTCCATGTACTTGCAGATTTTTGGATGTTGGGCGATTGCGTCGAGAACTTCTTTCGGGAACTTTGCCGGGTACGCGTACATCAGCCGGACCCATTCTATTCCATCTACATCGCCAAGGCTTTGCAGAAGCTCGGGCAGCATTCGGCGGCCGTGTGCCTGCCCGCTCGAAGAGTCGAGTCGTCGACCGTCTGTCTGGCGGGTGTCCAGCCCAAAGTATGTCGTGTCTTGTCCGATCACGACCAGCTCTTTAACACCTTTTGCAGCAAGAAGCCGCGCTTCAGCTACGACATCCTCCATCGATCGTCCGGCATGTTTTCCGCGCATGATAGGTATCGCACAGAAGGAACAGGGATTGTCGCAGCCCTCGGAAATTTTGATGTACGCAAAATGTCGAGGCGTTGAAACCGCACGTTCGCCGAGAAGCTCGTATTTGTATTCAGCGCCAAGTTCTTTGAGAATGCCCGAGAGATTGTTTGATGAGCCAAAGAATTTGTCCACCTCGGGAATTTCTTTTTCGAGATCCACCATGTAGCGTTCCGTCAAACAGCCGATTGCGTAGACTTTCTTGAGCTTGCCGTTCGCTTTCCGCTGAACATTCGCAATGATCATGTCGATGGATTCTTCTTTGGCAGCGTCGATGAACCCGCAGGTGTTGATGACGGCAATGTCGGCGTCTTCGATCGAGTCGGTCACTTCGATGTCGTTCAGTTGAAGTTGGGCCATCAGTTTTTCAGAATCCACGATGTTCTTCGCGCAACCCATTGTAATGACGTGGACTTTTTGTTTCGTATTCATTCAGCTTTGCTTTTCTATTGTAAACGTGTTGAAAAGGATACGGAGTTTTCGGCAAAACAAAAAGCCCCGCCAGAGGCGGGGCTTGAACGAACAGAGGAATAGAACAAGTGTGCATTCATCGACGCCAGACTAACTCTTCATCGCTATTGCCAACGCCACCGACGGCGGCAATGGTGTTTTCCCGGATCGCTACTCTTCCCAATGCGCCGAATTGCTTGTTTGTGATACTTTGGTAATCGCGCCATGCGCGACAACAGAAAGTTCTGTCACGGCACAGGCGTCAAGCGCAGTTGCCGTGACAGCCGAGTTAACTTGTTGGCGAAAAAAACGCATTGACTGCGTTCATAGCAGGCTGAGGGTCACCCTCCCAGCCGCCACTCCCGTCACTGTATCGTACAATATGAATCGCTACTCCGATGTCCACGAGGGGACGCTGAGTGGCGTTAACGTATGGTACTGTGCCCTTGATAATATCGCAGGGTGTGCTCCCCAGCGTGGGGTTGCCACAAACACTATATTGTGCCTCAGCCATTTGGAAACCGATTGCAACCAAGAGAGCAACGAGAAAAGAAAATTTCATGACTTGCCACCATGTAATGTTTGGTTTATTGTTGACCCCGATATACTATTCCTCGTATTCCCGCGCGTCCAACTGCAAAAATCTTGTTGCCAGAAACTGCAATCGACTTGAGCGGATGAGATGTACTTATGAATTCATCATAAAGATGCCAGCCAACTCCATTGAAGTGTGCAATCGTCGCAAAATCACCAACAACAAAAATGTTGTTCCTTGAAGTGCCTCGCACTCGATTGAAAAAGCCGAGAGAACTTGGATCCGGATTCCACGTTCTTTTTCCTTCTCCATGAGATTGCGAAGAGATGCGATACATACCACCAGACGTTGCTACCTCAACGCTGTTGGAAGACGATGTCCAAAGGCTTGCCAAACTTCCCGAAAGTGTATCCGGGCGTAGCGGCGTGGTAATTGGTACTTCCACAACTCTTCGCCATTGTTGTCCGTTTTTCTGCATAAGAATGCTACGCGAATAATCGAGACTGTAACCGCAAGCCCAAATGATACTGCCGCCTGGGTTTCCACAAATATCCTGCAAATCAATATCGGTCCCACTCGGAATTTTCTGCCATGAAGTTCCATCAAATCGTATCAGTGTTCCGTTTCGCCCAACGCCATATATGTTTGAAGACGATGTTCCCCAGAGTTTGAGAATCTCCCCTTGAATCACATCGCCACGACGACATACTCGTACGAACTGCGTCCCGTTCCAGTGAACGAACCCCCCTCCTGATGCCAACCAAATATCGTTCGCTCCAAACACCTGAATCGAGTTTACCCAATCAATTCCAATCCCAATTTCATTTCCGTTTTGATCACATGTCGCAAAATACACTTGTTGATAATTCCAGCGCGTTCCGTTCCATTGTGCGAGGTTGTAGGGACGATAATGGAAACCAGTGGAATCTGTATAGCTGAAATAAAATATACCGACTGCCCATACATTGTTTTCGCTGATGATGGCAACGTCGAATAATACGCTTGCATTACCGTCGCCAATTGTGTCGGCTATCCATGTATAGTTATGACTTGTCGTATCCATCGTCGTCATTTGCAACGTCGGGCTTGTATCAACGGGTGAGTTGTTATTTAGTCGAATGGCCTGATAAGTGTAATTGCGTTTGGGCAATAAGCTCGTATCAACAAGCGTTGTATCGTTTGCCGAGAGGCGCGCAGTAAGAACTGTTTGTCCGTCGCGCTTTACTGCAACCGTGCGCGGCTCATTTGCATCCGCGAGGGAGACTTTCAGCCATGCTTCGGTACACGAAGCATCTTCAAACGCGAGTTGTATGGTCGAGGGTGTTGGCGGCCCGGGCGGGGTTTCCTTGCATGAGAGCGCAAAGAAACAACATTGAAATATCGCAAATGCAATGGCTTGCTTTCTCATATTCTTCACCAAGAGTGAGTGATGGAAAGAGCTTAACCGAAGTTGTGTGTAGCGGGGTGGTTCGTCGCGCCTCGAATCTCCTCTACGATCTACGATCCCGTAGGGAGGTCGTAGACCTGCAACGCACAGCACGAACTATGGAATGAAGGAACGGAAAATCTGCGGGTAACATACATCGGTTATGCACAGATGTCAAGAAAAGAGTATGAACGAGGTTGATTCATCACTGTGTCATCCCAAAACAGCAAAGCCCCACACGAGTGAGGCTTTTGCCTTTTGCTTATTACTCATTGCTCCTCACTCTAACAAAACAAAATATAATTCAGATAAAGAAAAATCACGGGCGAGACGAATATCAAACTATCGAACCGGTCCAGAACGCCGCCATGTCCGGGAATGAGTGACGATGAATCCTTCACGCCGGCGTCGCGCTTGAGCAACGACTCCGCCAGATCGCCGAGCTGCCCGAATACACCCACAATGCTGCCGCACACAAACGCGCTTCCGATTGTCAGGTACGGAAGGAAATAATATTGCGAGATGAGAAATGTTGCAACCGCTCCAACATAACCCGCGCTGGCTCCCTCCCAGGTTTTGTTCGGACTCACCCGCTCAAACAATTTATTTCTCCCGAAGAACCGTCCGGCAAAGTACGCAAGCGAGTCACACATCC
>JBBRUI010000350.1:0-4440 GCA_038247945.1 Bacteroidota bacterium
AAGAAGGAGTAATAGTGAAAACTCAGATTAAAGATCTCATGACAAGTATACCTGTATTAACAACTGTAATTTCTGCATTGGCCCTCATAGCAGCGACTCTCATAGGCGCACTTATTCCCTCGTGTAATAATCTCTCACAAACTAAACAAGAAAACTCTGAACTTAGATCGGAGAATAGACGTCTTTCCGAGGAAATTGGTCCATTTAAGACCGCAGCACTAATAAAATATGGAAGCCAAGATAGCACCGCTATTCTATCTTTAGCGACGAATCTACTTAGCATCCAACAAGAGCTCCGCACCGTTCATGCGATTACCACAAATATCGAGAGCAGAACTTCAATAATCCGGGATTTGCCAGATGGACGCAAACTTATTGGAGATTTCATTAGTGGAGAACCGAGTTTTCTCTTTTCCCTGCAAAAAGATGCAGTCGAGGCATATAATCGAAGAGACTTCACAAATGCACTTGCAAGCGCTATGGAATTAGTGCGTCGTTACGAGAGTAGCAAGGAAGAATCGAAACATGCTGTGCTAGGATCCGCAAATACGGCTTCCAGTCAAATAGTGGCGAACATGTATTCCATGTTGCTGGAAGAGGCGATGTCAACGGGTGATTACGATAAAGCATTGAGTTATGCAGAGAAGGCGATAGCGCTAAATCACACACCATCTAACGATGCATTAAAAGCTGCTGTTTTGTCGAACAAAAAAGATTTTCCACAAATCGAAAAAATGTTTGCTCAGTACTGTAAGGAATCGCAGAATCAACGCAATATTTTCTTTGGGTCACTAATCCAATATGGATACCTGCTTCCGAGAAGTGGAAGTGAATGCAATTTTGATCTATTAAAGAAGGAGTTTGATCTATCTATAGAACTAAAAACGCCGGGAGCCTACAGGGTTATGTTTCCGATGGGGACATATACAAATGCAGAAGTATTCGTTAACCTGTGGCTTGGTTTAGATAAGGTATTACCCAGTTTTTATGAAACAGTACGAGTCCGATAACATCCGTCATGAGTGAGGAAAACTATTATTGGAGGTTAATCTTGGATTGGAGACCCTTGCTAACGAAGCTTCATAGGACTCTGGGAACCGTCGCACACAACTCACATTCACACCATGCAAAAATAACGAGTTGACATCTGTCAACGATATATGTTAATGTCTTCAATACGCAATGAGGAAAACCAATGCAATACCATCAGAAAGCGCATTATCCTCTACGGCAAGTCAAGGAGCTTATTAGAACCGTAAAGTGGAGAGTCAACGACAATGCAAGAACCGAGGCCAAACGCTGCTTCGGGTGGAATAGCAATGACATCAAAAAGGCGTTTTTGGCGTTAAAACCTTGTCACTTCACCAAAAGTGAACCCTCCAAACACAAACCCGGCGTGACGATTGACTACTACAAGGCAAACCGTTTAATGGGAGAGGACGTTTACACCCATTTCTACATTGACCCAACAGGCGGTTTTCTTGTAATTAACAGCTTCAAAAGAAACGAAAACGAACGGAGTCCCATATGAAATGTTATGAATGTGGTGGCGAATACAAAAAGCAAAAAGAAGTCCAGTACCGAATAGACGACGACTTCGTCGGTACATTCTACGTTACCGATGTAGAATTTATGAAGTGCAATGGATGTGGTGATGTTTTATTATCTCCCGAAAGCATGCTTAAAATAGAGGAGAAGGAGGCTGAAGTTCTCGATAAACTCCTCCAAACCATGCCTATCAACGCCTTCCTGTCCTCGACAGAGACTACTATAATCCTTAACATCAGTCGGCAGACGCTGCATAAGCATCGTCGGATTTCGAGAGGATTCATCTTCCAAACGACTTTTGGCGGAAACAGGGTCTATCTGAAAAAATCCGTTGAACGCTTTCTGGAAAAGGGTGACGGACGCTTCAAACTCTCAAGAGAAATAAACCCCAAACCCATCCAAAAACCAGCCGTCTTATTGACGACTAAGTCTCAGTCATTGCACAAAAAATTCAAAGAGATTCTTACTATTTACGCATACCCACAAAAATCTGAATCATTTTTTGGAAAGATGGATTCAGACAAAACGAGATTCACTCCACAAGGGTTTCACAAAGCCATTTTTGCTACTAATAAGAATACCGCATCTTCCAACTATATTCAGGAAAGCGTTCAGAGTTACAACTAAAGAATCTTAGGAGTCTATTATGCCAAACAAAAACGGTGAAGAAAAAGATTTTACAGAAAACGAATCGCTCCCAGCACTTTTTGTTGATGCAATCAGGGTTGCACCGCGCGAAGACGGTGTTCTCTTGGTTCAGTTTGGAGCCCAACTGCCATCCGGCCCAAAAGAACAAGTCCGCATCATGATTCATGCAAGTTTCACCAAAAGAATGATCGATGTTTTCTGCAAAAGTTGCAACTACTTTCCAGAGGATCCGGACGCTGCCACCAAAAAAGCTCCAAAAAAAAAGAGCAGAAAGGTGCTCTCAAAAGAATCATTTGAAAATTTATCGTAGACTCAAGTGGTGTTGACCAAACAATCGGAACGATTGTCTTTCCAGTGTGTACCCCTGCTGAGTAGACACGCAATCCGCTTCTCGAAGGCATCAGCGCTCTGACTGATGCCTTCGAGATAATTCCCGCAATTCAGACCGACCATGAGCAGTAAAATCATTATTGATGATGGATTCAGTTTTTCTGATTCTCTAGAACGTGCAAAGACAAATTCTGCCTATTACGAGGAAGACCTTCTTATCACTGTGGCAGAACGCATCATCTCTGCTATGAAAAAACAGGGAGTGTCGCGTAGTGAGCTTGCCCGCAGAATGGGCGTCAGTCCAACCTACATCACGAAGGTTCTTCGAGGACATGCCAATCTTAGCTTAGAAACCCTTGCTAAACTGGCTTTTGCCCTAGAACTGAAATGGGAATGCCTGCTGATACAGCAACAGAATTCACACGCCACTTCACTCTATGTCGCAGAGGAATAATTTTCACACCTACCCCCTCTTTCCTTCTTGTTTCCCATTTTGGGAATTGTTTTATTGACATCTATTTCTAAATAGGGAATAATATGCGCATTATTTCAAGAAAAACCCTGATTGAATTCTCCAAGGAGTATCCAGAGGCCAAAGGGAACTTGGATGCCTGGTTTAAGGAAGCAGAAAATGACGAATGGCGGACGCCGGACGATGTCAAGGCGAAGTACGGGAGTGAAAGCATTCTCAAGGATGGTCGAGTAGTTTTCAATATCTGTGGGAATAACTTCCGTCTGGTTGTTTGGATAAAATACGATTTTCACACGATCTACATCCGTTTCGTTGGAACCCATAAAGCGTACGATAAAATCGATGCACAGGTGATCTAATGCAAGCTAAATTAATTAAAACTGAAACAGATTACAACAAAGGGATGTCCCGCATAGAAGAACTCTTCAATGCAAATCCGGGCACTCCCGACGGCGATGAGCTTGATTTGCTTGTCACGCTTGTTGAACTCTACGAGAAGCAGATGTTCCCAATGGATCTTCCAGACCCAGTTTCTGCCATCCGGTTCCGCATGGAGCAACAGAGACTGAAGAACAAAGATATGGGGCCCTACCTCGGCTCCCCCAGCAAAGTATCAGAAGTTCTCTCTGGGCGGCGGCCCTTGAGCTTGACCATGATCCGCAGTCTCGTTAACGGCCTTGGCATTCCCGCAGAAGTGCTCTTGAAAGAGCCCGGCGCGAAATTGAAATCTGACGAGGATGTCCAGCGTGTTGCAAAATTCCCAATCGGCGAAATGCTCAAACGTGGCTGGTTTCCGGGCTTCTCTGGCTCCGTGATCGAGGCGAAACACCAGATTGAGGATTTAGCAGACATGTTTGTCGGATCCCTCGGACTCTCTTCACTTCGCCTCGCGTTCAACAGGCAAAATATAAGATCCAGTTGTAAATGCGACGAAAATGCCCTGACCGCTTGGCGAATACGTGTCATGACCCTTGCGATCCGAGAGACGTTACCTCCATACAAAAAAGGCGTTATCAACGCAACCTTTCTCTCCGATCTGGCTGGCTTGAGTTATTTTGAGTCCGGACCAACGTTAGCCAAGGAATACCTGAACAAAAACGGTATTCACGTCATCTTAGAGCGCCATCTTGAGAAAACTTATCTCGATGGCGCGGCTATGAAGTTACCTGACGGCTCTCCGATTGTCGCGCTGACGCTCCGGTATGACCGTCTTGACAACTTCTGGTTCACGCTCTTTCATGAATTAGCACACGTCGCCAAGCACCTAGATAAGGATGGGGCTGAGGTTTTCTTCGACGACCTCACCGAGAAAGCAAAGAGCGAATTAGAAAAGGAAGCTGATGCCTTCGCGGCGAACGCCTTGATTCCAGACGCAAAATGGGCGGTGGCCAAATTGACCCACACTTCAGCATCTGATGACATCCGACGCTTTGCCGATTCCC
>JBBRUI010000351.1:0-4402 GCA_038247945.1 Bacteroidota bacterium
CCATCTTCTTCAAACAAATAATTGTCGTACATGCTCGAGACAAGAAGAATGTCGCGAACACGGTGACGCATGAGCTTTTGAAAGGTCTTGATGCGGCTGCCGTACAGGTCTTCTATTTTGAGATGGTCGATCTTGCTCATACGCTTTCGAAAGGTTTGTCATTCCCGAATGTGCCGCTTTACGGCATCCCGTGTAGCGGGATTCTTATCGGCCTGCCTGCCGGTAGGCAGGGAATCGATCAAAGATAAGAAATGTTGGCAGGATGACAAAAGGAGGGCGCGTTAAACTCAGATGACATGAAAGGATTACCGATTGAACTTCCGGAATCTTGCGGAAAAACTCTGACTATTGCCATGAGCTTCAAGAGCATGTGTGAAAATCAACCGTGTCATGCTGAACTTGTTTTCAGCATCCATCGAATTGTACTGGATTCGCCTCAATGGATTCCGAAACAAGTTCGGAATGACATTTTTCACACAGCCTCTTCAAGCTCGTGGCAATAACGAGTCAAAAAAAAAATCTGTTAGTGCCGCTTGAAGTACTGAACCTCACGTTCGTGATTTTCCGCGGCGGTGCGGGACTTGAACGTCCCCAGATTCCTTCGCTTGCCGGTCTTTGGATTTTTCTTGCGGGAGTATACTCGCCTGATATTCAGTTTTCTGATCATCAGGTTGGACCATTAATTCAAAGAAGAAAACATTCTTACCTGGAAAAACATTCGGTGGCAGGACATTCATTCCCAACTCCGATATTAGGAGGCTTTGGTTTTCTTACAATTGGGACTGAAGGTTGAAAATATCTGCAATCCGGCGTTGTTATGGGGCAAAGCCTTTGGCATTTGATTAGATAAACACATTGGTGCATTCAATTGGACTGTCATGAAAGGGTAAAGCAATGTGGACAAAAATATTTTTTTCGGGCCTTCTGTTTTGCGCAACCATCGGGTTCGCTCATAATTCATACACTGCCGGTTATTCGGGTGCACCCGGAAAATCATCATGCGCATCGTCGTGTCATGGAGGGATGGGCGGAACGTTGGTTGTTACAGGTTTCCCGGCTGCGTATCAGCCGCTGCGAACGTACAGCATTACGGTGAAGCACAACGGCGGAAACAAGATTGTAAACTTCAATGCAACTACCCGCGTCGGGTCGAGCGCGACTGTTGCAGGAACTTTCGCCGGCGGGGCAAACAGTACACTCTACACCGGTGCGGATGGCGGCGTGTATGCGAGTCCGCACTCGATTGATTCCGCAGTGTTTCAATGGACAGCTCCAGCAGCGGGAACGGCAACGGTAAATTTTTATCTGGCGGGATATCAGGGGACGACATCAAGCGCTAATGGTCAAAGCAGCAAAGTAACATTGACTGCGACGGAAAGTACAACCGGCGTTCAAAGCAGTAACGCATCTCCCGCTGATTTTTCACTCTTCCAGAATTATCCGAATCCGTTCAATCCTATGACGACAATTCGATTTGAGATTCCTCAGGCTTCAGTTGTCCGATTATCCGTGTTGAACCTGATCGGGCAGGAGGTGTCGCTCGTTATCAACGAAATGAAGGAGGCGGGATCTTACCAGATTCAATTTGATGGGAACAGCATTGCGAGCGGAGTTTATTTCTACAGACTTCAGGCGGGAAGTTTCAGCGATACAAAGAGGTTTGTTCTCCTGCGATAAGTGCTCGGCGATATGTGTCGCAGTGATGATCTCAGCCCTTGCTCATGTGCGCTTATCGAAATTGCGTCACCAACAAACGCGACATCGGCTTTCCCTGTATTTATGTCCCGCGGCTGCATGTCTTCCAGTCTTTTTGTGTTGATGCAGATTTCTGATATTGCCAATCATTTAACTTCTTCCTCAGGCCGCCTGATACAGATCCAATAGACCCATCCAATCAAAACAATCTGTAAGGGAAGCCTCGCCCACAGCAGCCATTGATAGGAATGGGATGTCCGCAAGGCATCGTACAGCATCTGTATATTGGCAGGGAACACTGCGATGAGAAGCGCAATAAGGCCCCATCCCGCCATGCGGCGTGTTCGCGGAATCATGGCTCCAACCCCGCCGGCAATCTCAGCAACCCCGCTGACATAGACCAGGGAAAGATGCCATGGCAGATATTGGGGCATGATGGACACGTAGAGTTCTGACGAAAGGAAGTGATTTATTCCTGAGGCTATGAAGAATAGACCGAGGATAAAGGATGATATTTTTTTTCCCATAGTTATATCGCCTAACGAATCGCGCCTCATCAGTACGTTACAACTCGTATTTGAAACCGACCATGATACCAAACAGATTGAGTGAACCTTTTACCCATCCCAGCGGATGGCTGTCCGCGAACTCATACGCAATGCGATCGTATGTTGCACTAACGTCAAGGTCAAGGCCATTGTAGACGGCGAGAGTTACTCCTGCACTGAACCTCGCCGCGAATCTTGTTGCAGACTCTGTTGCCGGATTTGTAGATACTAACTTATACAACCCGCGCTCTCCCAACTCGTAGTTTTTGCGTGTGTATTCTCTCTTGATATAGTGAACACCAAGCTCTCCTGACAAATAAGGAGAAATCCATCCTGTCTGAAATGGGAGCCGTAACCCCACAAGGAGCGGCAGGGTTCGAAACGTTGTGCCTCCGGTGCCGAGGTTTTCTTTCCATCGATGATAGCCGGTGGAAAAACTCAACTGAAGGCTGTCGGATATTTCATAGAAAAGAGTTCCGCCTATCATGTACCCCGAAGAATTGTCCCCGAAGAACGAAGGGGTAAGAAATCCCCCCGACGCTGAGATTTGCCAGCGAGTCTGTGCAGGAGAGGTAGACAGGACAACAATTGCTGTCGTTACCAATAAGCAGATTTGTTTCATAGATAGTGTCTTGATGTACTGTCTGATAGCCACGGCTGATTTCTATCGGGTCAGATAGTCTGTTGAGTATCGTGTGTGCGTTTCTCAGTGTCCCGCTGCTTTTGAGCGGAGAGCGGCCCGGTTCTACCGTAATGCCAACCCAACGCTCAAACCGAACATCGGCAGAAACTTTCCGTTGGAGGGATTAAACATCGGCGTGAATGAATAGCGCAATGTCAGTCCACCGTCGACCGGTTGGAATTTATGTCCGATCGTACAGCCCAACAGCAGACTTTTTTTTCGACCGATAAAAGTGTCAGGTACGTTGTAAAGAGGATAGATCGCTCCAGCCCCGAGTTCAAGCAAATATTTGTTTCCGAAATAAAAATTCACCATGACCGGAACATACACACCATAACCCACTCTGATGCCGACTCTCTTCGAAACGTAATGCTCATAATTAATTGATGCAAGCCCGTGCCCGCCTGCTTCAAGAAAAACTAGATACGAAGGGAATATATCGGCTTGATAATCGTCTGAATTGTTCTGGGAGGATGAGGAACTTGGATTGGATAAGTAAAGGATTGCGATTAGGCGGGGGATTAAACATTTGTGTCTCTGCATCGGCGTTCTTATAGTTTGCCAAGCTGAATAATAACTAGTTGAGACTATTTGCCTCATTCCCCGAGCGGAGCTGGTTGATTAATACAATATGCGAGAGATGCCCTTTACCGCTTCGTCGCAAAAGAATCATTTTTTTGGTGAGTATTTTCTTTTTAAAGCAGCACTGATCAGATGGAACAAGCCGCCCGCAATCCAACGACCACCCTTGCCGGTGTGTCAATCTCGTATGGATTGGGAACAAAGGTGATTTTTAGTTTTCTATGTAAGCGAATTATCTGAACAAAACCATCAAGCTGCAGATGTTGAGAAATGGCAAGTGAGAGGCCGCCTCCAAGCACAGTGCCGGGTCCTGTAACAATCCCTCGGTCATCGAAACTCGTGCTGTGTACATAGTCCTTACTAAATCTCAATTGACATATCCCTACTCCGGCTTCTACATAGGGAGACAACGTTCCCGACACGCTGATGCGAGAGACAAGGAGGAGATTTGTGCTCCAGTACGCGAGTTCGGCTTCATCTGGAGGTCTGCCAACAAGACCAGTCGTAGAATGCAAATGGGAGAGATGAATTCCAATGTCCATACAAGAAGGACTTATTAGCATACCCAAGTTATAGGAAGCTGTTGCTGCGACGTAATAACCTGTCTTGAGGGGTGCAGGATCGTTTACGCCCAAGAACAGATACTTTTCCGAAGTAGGTACTATTCCAGCACCGAGGGTAAACCGAAAACGATCCGGTTGAGATTGCTCTTGGGCTATCCCATACGATCCGGTCATCAGCAGTAGGAAAAGAAATATTCGCTGACGTTGTTTTAACATCTGAATTGCAGCCTCATTACCAATTACCTCCAGCATGACACTATGGTTAGGATAGATCTGTTATTCCATTATCTACCAAAATATGAGAGGGGATCTCGCACAAGGGCCAGAGTAAA